>JAYUSV010000575.1:0-2998 GCA_043755495.1 Synechococcales cyanobacterium | reverse complement strand
ATAATTGCGATGAGCACAACCGGCAAAAGCACCCCAATTGTAGCAGTTGTGTTGTTTGCTGGAATTTTTAGTAATGGCGCACCAAACTTAATGGCCACAGATAAAGACACGGAGATAATGGTTACAGGCAGTAAAGTATTGCTCATCTAACAACCCAAGCTTTCTTTGGTATCTGCGCCGGTCTTAGGATTTTTACCTGTGGCTACTGTACAGAGTAGTTTTACTTGCGATCGATCGATCAAGGCATCGGTAAAATCTGCACCAGTAACTTTGGTGCCAAAAAAGCGGGTGCGAGTCATGGTTGCTCCGATTAAGATGGCATCGGTCAAGTCCGCTTCATCTAAGGTTGCTTGGTCTACCAAAGAATTTGTGAGATCAGCGCCTTGCAGGTTTGCCCGCAGCAACACCCCTTTGGTAAAAATTGCTCCAGTTAAATCGGTGTGACTAAAGTTGGCATCGTGCATTTCGGCAGATAGAAACATGCCGCCAACTAAACTGGTGTTAGAAAAATCTTGTCCTTTGAGATCGCCGTGGCTGTGGTTTTGCAGGGCGGAGTTGGCTGGTAAGACCCAAACTGTTAGGCACAGTAGCATTCCGATGAGTATTGTGTGCAGTCTGGCCATAGTTTGATCGATCAATACTAATAATGAAGTTCTCCGCTCAAGATATCACAAACCTTCCAGCAGGGAATTATTATGGGAGTCACGAGCTACAGATCATCATCGATTTGAGGCAAGATCTCTGGTAAATCTCTTGCTCCATGTAACACCCGCAATACCTCAATTACATCAACATTTGCTCGATAAAACACCAAGTAATCGGTAAATTCTTTCACTCGCCACTGTCGTACTTCACCCATTTGGCTATCAGTCGAAAATCTTACTATTTTACCTATTCCTGGCACATTTATTAACTGCTCAAACGTCAACTCTACCATTTCTAGATAGTATTTGGCCGCAGTTGTATTACCATTGGCAAGAATATAATTTGCTTGTTGCCTCACGTCTTGCGTTGCTTTGTTTCGGATAGTTAATATACGAGTCATTTATGCATCGTTTTCCAAAACTGAATTTTTCAGGTCTTTCCAGTATTCTGGCGTGACTATCTCGACCTCAGAGTTTAAGCCTTCTTGGATTAGACCTTTCAACTTCTCTTGTGCCAATATCCGATCTCGATCTCGCATGACTAAATCTAGTACGTAGTCGATCGCACTTGTATATTCGCCAGTTTGAACCCTTGCCATTACATGCCGTTTTAAATTTTCTGGAATCTTGAGCATTACATTCATTGCATTACCTTACGGATTCGATATTCTTTAATGTTATCAGAATTTTAATGCTGTAGGTTTGCTTGCAGCAGCACTTCTTTGGTAAAAATCGCCCTGGTTAAATCGGTGCTGCTGAAGTTGGCATCGTGCATTTCAGCGGATGGAAATATTTCGTCTACTAAGCTGGTGCTAGAAAGATTCTGCCCTTTGAGATCAACATGGCTGTGGTTTTACAGTGCAGCAGTGGCTGGTGATACCCAAAACCTTTAGGCACAGCAGCATTCTGATGAGTAGTGCGCAGTGTGGCCATGGTTCGATCGATGATGTTATCTCAGTCAAGATATCACAAACCGGCTGGTCGAGCTGGACATAGAGAAAATTTGATATTTGTAAATATTATCTGCATATTTTCGACTAATCCACCCAATTAAAGTTGTAGGGAACCAAAATACAGGTTAATTCAATGAAACAAACCACTCAAAATCCAGCATCATTCAGCTTTTTTCCTTCCAACCCCATTAAGGATGCAATAGGCGATTCATTCCAAAATTTGCCAGTGGGGTATTTTGATACTTTAGGGACACCATTTGCTTTGCCTGCTTTTTCTCCATATGTATCCATCACTACCTCTGTTCACCAGAATTTATGGGCTGATGCAACCAACTTTTCATCGATTTTTTCTTCATCCATTGCTCCTGCTAAACCAGCATCTGTCACCCCAACAGTACCGGCTTTACCTGATGTAACCATTACTCCTACTATATCAGCTCCTCCTGCTGGGCCAACATTTACTATTACTCCATCAGTTCCTCCTGCTGAACCAACCTTTACTATTACTACATCTATCGCTCCTACTACACCAGCACCCGTAGATCCAGATCCCCTTGGTACTTTTATTGGGTCATTGCCGACACCAGCACCTGTAGATCCAGATCCTCTTGGTAGTTTTATTGGGTCATTGCCGACACCAGCACCTCCAGATCCCTCGCCTCCATCAGTTCCTTCCTCTCCCACCCCTGATACCCCCGACACACCAGATGCACCGGATCCTGGTGACGATGCATCTAATGACGGTCTTGGCGATGGTCTTGGTGATAGTAACAGTAGTGGTAGTAACGGCAGGGGAGACCCGATCGTCTTAGATTTAACAGGAAAAGGTTTCAACTTACTGGACGCTAAAACATCATCAGCTCACTTCGATATTTTGGGAGGTGGAAAGCAATATCAGACCGGCTGGGCTGGTGAGGGCAATGGTCTACTTGCCTACGATGTTGATAATGACAGCTTGATAAACCATCGATCGGAGATTGCCTTTATTGACTACAAGCCCGGAGCAAAAACCGATCTTGAAGGTCTAACCGCTTTTGATACCAACCAAAATGGCTGGTTTGAAAAAGAAGATGCCAAATGGAATCAATTTGGAGTCTGGGAAGACAAAAATGTTGATGGAGTAACTGATTACGGTGAATACCATAACCTAGATTCTCTTGGCATCCAGTCTATTTACTTAACCAGCGATCACCAACGATCTGTAATGAATGGCAATATCATAGTAAGAGTGAGGGATGTGGGAAACTCAGTGGCGACCTGCCAGACAAGTGCCTGAACGAGTTCAGGCAAAACTGTCGCAGGTTCAGCCCTGAGAGGGAAGCGACTCGGGGGACTTTAGTCCCCATCTGCCGATAGGCAAAAAGGAAAAACTAGGATTGCACCATTTTTGCTATGCTAGTG
>JAYUSV010000574.1:0-8987 GCA_043755495.1 Synechococcales cyanobacterium | reverse complement strand
AACGCCATCACCGTAGCCGGAGCCAAATCGATCGAACACTTCTGCAACTTCCCCTTCCCCACAATCCATAGCTGCCCATCCCTAAAATCCCCCACATTCGCCGCCACCAGCTCACCTCGGCGTAAAGCATTATCCCAAAGCAGCCTTAGAATCGCATAGTCCCGCTTCCCCTTAAAAGTCGATCGATCCACCGTCCCCAACATCGATCGAAAACCATCTACCCCCACCCCCGCAGTATCTCGATACTTCTCCACCCGCACCTGCTTCACATCCGCCAGTGTAAACCCGCACTGCTTCAACTTTCGCGCATGATCCACCAAAGATTTCAGCGCCGACAACCGCGTATTAATAGTACTAGGAGCCAGCTTCGCTTCTAGCAACAGCGCCTTATACTTCAGCACCACCCCCAACGCCTGGTCATCCGGCAGCGCCAAAAACTCCCTAATCCTCTCAGGGCTAGCGTTTACACTCATCAACCGCATAAAGAAATCATCGATCGCCGCGCTGTAGGTGCGCCTGGTGTTTGGTGAAACATGGAGCTTCAAAAAATCTGCCCAAACATCTTCACTGACTGTGGCGGCGATCGAACTCAGAGATGAAAAATCTAGTGAATCGTTTATAAGGGAATTCTGGTGATTGATAGTCACCAAACTATCAGAATCACCATTAAAATCTGTAGCTATAGTCATAGGTCATTAACAGGTGGTAGCGTCCGAAAAGATGCATTATCGGACTCCAAAGAGTTTACTATGATCCACTGACTGCCTCGATAGCTATTTGGCTGATTTTTTAATTATGCAGATCTCGGAGCATTACAACAGTAGTTGTTAATTTCTGCTTCAATAATGTTTCCATGTAATTATCAAATGTCTGTGGCGGATTCTTCAGCCGCGATCTGATGGTGTCGATCGCTTGGATAACTTCTTGTGGTTTTTGATCGATCAACTCACTGACAAAATCATCGGGGCACTTAGCTTCTATATCATATATAGCAAGCGTTTCAGCCGGAAAGTCTTTCAAATTAAAGGTAACGATGGTATCTGCTTCAGCAGTGATCGCCGCCGCCAATACATGGCGGTCATTGGGGTCTGGCAATTCTAGGGTAGGGATCAGGGATTCAAAGCCAGTCACCAAAGAATCTTGAATGTTTCTGTTCATCAGGTTTCTGACACGATCAAGCTGTTCAGCTTTTAGGTCAGGGCGATTGACCAACAGATTTCTGATCCACTCATCATGAATTCGATCAGTCCATTTGGCGCGAAAAAGGCGAGTCGTGGCTAACTGCACCAATAAATCTCGAAGCGTTGCAGGATATAGAACACAAGCATCGTATACTACGGCAGAATTATTAGCCATTAGTCGTATAGTCCCAGCTCTTCAGAGATAGCCACCATTTCATCCAGGGCTGCTGACGCTGCTCGATCGACTTGTTCTTTATAAACCATTAGGTCATTGAAGTTAATACGGCGATGCTTACCGACTTTGTGGTGGGGCAGCTCACCAGCATCAATTTTCTTGATCAAGAAAGGCCGAGAAACGTTCAATAAATCGGCGGCTTCTTGGGTGGTGAGTTCGGCATGGATGGGGACAAGGCTGACAGAGTTGCCTTGTGCCATTTGATCTAAAACATCTACTAATAAACGGTAAGCTGCTGATGGAATAATGGCTTCATGCTCTTGACCAGATGCTTCGACCACTTTAATCTGATGAACATTGGGGCTGAGATAAGTCGCCAGGATACGACTGCTCTCTTTAGAAAGCTTGGTGTCATTTTCGCTGGGAATATAAGCTGGATGATTTAGATTACCCATTAGTCAACCATTTGCGGTGTTTGTTATATCCAATTTAGCGCATTATTCGCAATAAACGCAACGAATAAGAGGCTTTATTTCTTGAATATTCTCTGCTGTGTACAAATGTACATACAATAGAGATATGTCATAACCTGCCGTAGTCAAGAGATTCGGCTAATTTCGGCTCGGAAAGCCACGCGACCTGAACTAACTCAATACGAAGAGGGATGATCAATGGATACTGAGTATGATTTCAGCCAAGGGAAACGGGGGGCGATCGATCCCCTACCAGCGGGTAAAACTCGCATCACCATTAGGTTAGATGATGAAGTCCTAGAGTGGTTTCGGGCACAGGTTCATGCTACTGGCGGCGGTAACTACCAAACTTTGATTAATGATGCTCTGTGCGAACACATTCAGCAGCAACGTGAACCGCTAGAAACAATACTGCGTAGAGTATTGCGGGAAGAACTAGAACGAGCTGGAAAATAGGTTATTAGGAAGCTTTGCTGAAAACTTGAATCTGTTGAATCGCTTCCCCTTCCTGCTTCTGGACATGATACAGATCCCAGCGCAACTGCAAATTTAACCAGAAATCGCTAGACATCCCAAAAAACTTCGCTAAGCGCAGCGCAGTACTAGGAGTCACACCCCGTCTACCGTTAATGATTTCATTGATTCTTTGGTAGGGCACATGAATACTGTCGGCCAACTGCTTTTGAGTCACGCCCAATGGCTCTAAAAACTCCGTGAGCAGCATTTCGCCGGGATGGGTAGGGGGACGGTCTCTAGGAATACGAACCATAAATATCTTCTCCAATTAGTGATAATCAACAATTTCTACTTTTTTGGCATCCGATTCAGACCATTCAAAATAAATCTAGTATTGATCATTGAAATCTTTGGCATAAAAAAATTGGGCATTGCGAAATGACGGAATAGATGTGTTAGTTGTCGTCTGACCTAACTAAGTCATCGACGGAACAGAAATCTAGGTAATCGCATCCAAGTCACAAATCTTCCACAATAATGACTTATTATAAATCTTAATGTTCTTATATAAATTTGATTTTGTGTCAAGCCCAATCTTATCCACTCTAATTTCGCTTCGGATACATAGGCTCGACCCTCTTCGTCTATTTTACTGATAATCAATTGCATGAAATAGCTTACATTATTAGTAGTCTTATCTTCTTGTTTTCTCCAGTTTTGTAGCGAGTCAAAATGAAATATCATTGAAGCTTTTATTGGAATATATCTTACATAATAGATTAGCCTCGCTCCATATGTATCTAGCAACAAAGGGATAGCCAATAATAAGCTAATCAATAAAAATAGCAAGATCGCTCCTGACGATAATAAGCAAAATACTAGCGTTAATTGTGAAAAAATTAAATTAGAATCACTAATTGAGCTGTTGACTGAGGAATGAGCATCAATTATATTATGCGTATAATCTGAATGATTCAATAAATAGGAACTCTTCTCATATTTTCCAAATATAGATAACAGAAAAAGAGTAATTAAAAATAAAATAATAACCATTTTTAGAATTTGCTCTAACTAGCAAATATTGGATTAGATAATAACTGCTTACGATACTCTTGCGTTGCAATTAGTGACAATTCACCATCAGCAGAGATTGTATAATAACGTCTTCGCGCTCCACCAGATTCTTCACCTAAAGCTTCCTCACCCCAACGAGCATTAACTAAACCCTGCTGCTCCATTCTTTTAAGCGCAGGATACAAGCTACCTATACCAATTTCTCGGCGATTAGTCTCTTTATTCGCCTTATTAATTCGATTGAGAATGTCTAAACCATAGACCCCCTGAGCATGTCCCCAAATTACACTTAAGATATCCTCTTCTGTAGCGGAGAGGATAGTTATCATCCCTTTATTTTTCTTTGCCATGATAATTAGTTACTTTGCTTGACTAGTTGAAGCACCAATGGGATTTGCTCTTTGGGTGAATCCGACCATATTTTGACCGAACCATATAAATACGGCAACAATCAATGCGCCCAAAATTCCTTGCACCCATCGATCTCTCTGTTTGATGTGTTCTATTTCACTCTTCAATACCGCAATATCTGCTTTGATAGTACTGATACTATCGTCTGGCCGATTGTTGGTGCTACTCATGTATATGACTGTATGACAACAACTTTACTTTAACATAGATTATTTAAAAAGTAGAATAGTTTTTAAATAATCTATGTTCGGGCTAAGAATATTTGCGCCGCTCAAGCCCCGCCACTAGTTAAAATCAGACTTCCAGTCTTCAGGTAACTCTTATTCCGAACTAACTTTTAATCCCGTGGCACCACCACTGCCTTCAACGTCGTAATCTGCGCCCTCACCCTTGCCCAAGCCTTAAACACCTGCAACTTCGTCTTTTCCAACCTCTCCTTTCGATTCAAATAAACATCCGTATCACCGTCCCCAGCAGCATAGCTAACCGCATAAAGCTTCAACGACTTCTCCTCACTCACCGCGATCGCCTGCTCCGCCTGAAACTCCCGCGCAAAAATATCAAACTCCAAAACCATCTGCTGCACTCGCTCGCGGGTCTTCGCCGTCACCTCCGTCTTCCCCCGATCGATCTCTGCCACCTTCACCACCAAATCACTAATCTGGATCGCCCTAGATTGCTGGGCATCAGTCCCCCCATAAGCCCCGCGCAACAGCGGAATCCCGATCGCCCCCAATAACTCACTCAGCACCGGCCCCGGATTGCTAAAAAGTTGACCAATTCGCTCAATGACCCCAATCTTACGAGTCTGACCATTTTCGATCACCGTATCCTGACGCAAAAACACTTGTAGCGCCGGTTCAAAAACTGCTAGCTCGATCGACTTTTTATTATTGGTCTTGGCTTCCTCAATTTTTTGGTTCACCGTGGCAATCTTGGCATCCAATTCTTTAATCACCGGGCTATTTTGCACCGCCTCAATCTGTAGCCGTTGAATGCAGTCGGCAGTGGTATCTAGGCAGGGCAATGGTGCATACATCGCTTGCCATAAGTCCTCTGATACCCGCAGTCTCAGCAGTCCATCAATATCTTGGGGTGCTGATAATGGATTGTTTGGAGTGTCCCGCAACGCGGGAGGAATAATCGTGGGACTAGGTGCGGCAGGAGCTGCTGTGTCTGGCTCTGGGGCAATTAGTTTGGGGTCAACATAGTTATCGGGTTTGGGCGCAGGAATTGGTTCACCGGCAGCATAGGCTGGGGTGGCGAATAGTAGCCAAGCTAGGGCGATCGATGCTTTCTTCATTCCTCTTTCCACTCGCTGGTTTTGCTGTCTCCACCATTCAGGGAATACACCAAAACCACTTCATATTGAAGTAATCCGTTGCGCTGGCCAGCCAGTTTCACCCGCCGAATCGTGCCAGCGTGGGGTGTTTTAACTACCGCGAGTTCTTCAAGCTGGCGCTGGATTTGGTTATGTTTTAAGACGAGCTGGGCAATTTGATACTCTCGATCGTGCTCTTGGAGTTTGCCGCTTTCTAGTAGTTTGATCCGTTCCAGCTCTAGGCGCTGCACCTGTTCGGTGCGCTCGGTTTGTTTAATCTGATATTCGTATTCAGTTTGTTGGCGTTTCTCGCTGGCTGCTCCTAGTCTGGCTTTGGCTAGTTCTAGATCTCTTTGGGCAGTGGTCAGCTCAAACCGGGCGGCTTCTAAATTGCTGGCCTTGGTCACTTTGGCGGCGGCTTCGCTTTGCTGATCGGGTTCTAGTTTGGCCTGTAGTTCAGTTAGGGTCTGGCGCAGTTTGGTGAGCTTGGCTTCTTCGTGTTGTTTAACAGCCGGGTCAAGTTCTTGAATGGTGGTGAGGGCATCGATTTTCTGCTGTTGTTTTCTGATTGCTTCTTCGGCTTGACGCACAGCTACGTTACTCACTCGCACTTTGCCAGTTTCAGGTAAGGGCGCTTCGGCAACTTGTTTGGCTACGGCATATTTACGCTCGGTGTCCCGGAGTTTGGCGTTAGCGGCGTTGATTTGGGCTGATTCTTCTAGGTATTGGGCTTTTGGTAAATTCTTCAGAGTGCTGACGTTAGCCGGTGGTACTTTGCTGACTTTAGGCGAGGTTTTGAGGCGCTCGATCGACAGTTTGACTTCCTGAAGTTGGTTGGTCAGGCTGGTGCGCTCGGTCTTGCGATCGACAATTACTTGTTTAGCCGTGACTTTTTGGCCTTCTTCTACCAGTATTTCGCTGGGGCTGCTGACTTCTACTTCTATCTTTAAGCGTTTACTGCTGGCCTTGGTAGTGTTGCTAGCTATAGGTTTACTAGCTGCTGCTGGTATGACTTCCGGCAATTTTGACTGAGCAAAAACATTGCCGGATTTGGGCATGTACCAGATGCCCACTAACATTATCCCCGCGACGATCGATCCCAAGGTTTTCATGGTTTAGGCTCCGGTGCGCTGATAAAACGGTTTGATCGTGCAGCTTTCGGCTCTATTGCCAATTCTGACCAAAGCCTGAAAAGTGCCCAGATTGGCAACCCGACCGGCATCAAACCGAAAACGGCTGGCGACTTTTCGCACGTCTGCTGTGTCCACCGGCAAGACTATTTTGGTGCTGGTGTTGGCTAAGATGTCGCCGCTCAAATGGATCTCTCTTTGGCTGGCCAAAACTACGCCCAGACCATATTTCCGTCCGTCTGCGGTGATCCGATCGAGGGTGGCTGATCCTTTCAATTCTTTGGCTTCATCGACAAATACGAAGGTTTTTGGTTCGTCGGCTTCTCCGGCGAGGCGGTGAGCATCCATGATTTGTTTCAGGATGGCTTCGGCGGCGATCGCGCCTAGTTCTGGGGGGAGTTTGGCTAGGTCGATGCGGACATGTTTCCCGTTGCTCAGGTTGAGCTGGGGGCGAGAGAATACGCCGTATTGGAAGGTGGCGGCGAGTTTTATTTGGAGTTTGGGAGCTTCTTTGCAGCCTGCTTCTACTCGGCTGTCGATGTCGTCTTTGAGGTGAGCGAGATTAGGCAATGGTTTTGCCCAGCTCGATCGGTCTTTTTGGGTGATGCCAAATTTTTGATAGAGTTCGTCGAGCATCATGATCAGCAGTCCTTCTTGGTTTACGCCCAGAAGTAAGGATCTGCGAAGGTTGGCAGCGACGGCGATCGCCTGTAGTTTTGGTCCGCCGCCTGCGGGGTCGTGATTAATTATTAGGGGGTTAATGCCGTGGGGTGAGGCCATGTGCAGTGGGTAGCAGGTTTCACCATTAAGCTGCTGGTCGCCGTGGAAGTCGAGGATGATCGATCGGCTGGGTAGGTTGTGGAGCATTTCCCAGGCGATCGCTTTGAGAGTCTGGGTTTTGCCGCTGCCGGAGGTGCCCAGTATGACCATGTGGGGGTTGGGGGTTCTGTGTGGCTCCCAATAAAGCTGGTTGCCGAGGTGGATTCCTTGGCTGGTGGCGGTCTGTGGGGCGGGTTGGCTTTTTGGCGGTTGTAGGATGCTTTTGGGAAGTGGTTTGGCCATTGCTTTATTGGGTCTTTTTTCCAATGTATTAGCTATGGGGTTTTATGGCATCGGGTGATCGATCGTTTCGCTTAGGCCAAATGTTGGATTGGTGATTCGTTTGGGGTTGATGGACAATCATTTTTGTCAAACGTTTGCGGGGTAAGTATTGCGGCGATCTATATGGTTAGTGGATTTTTTGTTTTTTTGGGGTTGTTTGTGGGTTTTGGGTAAACGTTTGGCGATGCGTTTGCTTAAATGTTGGGAGTATTTTTGGAAACGTTTGCTGAAGATTGAGGACGGATTGTTAAACGTTTGTGGATGGAAATCTGAGAATCGACTAAATACGCCATGTGTCGGATTTAATTCTTTGTGATAAAATACTGTTAGTTATAAATAAGTTATGGTATTTTGTCGGTAACTTCGCCAGATCAAGTTCTCTCCTTAGTCAAGGAAGCGGGTATCGCTCGTAATAGCGATCTCATGGCTCAGGGTATACATCCTCAACAGCTCAGTCGTTTGGTAGCTCTGGGGGTTTTAGTGCAGGTAGGTCGAGGTTTGTATGCTTTGCCTACTGCCGATTTAACTGATTTTCAAACCTATGCTGAAGCTTGTACTCGTTTTCCACGGGGTACTCTCTGTCTGTTGTCGGCGCTGCGTTTTCATGAGTTGACTACTCAGAATCCTTTTGAGGTGTGGATGGCTTTTGATAATCGATGGGGTTCGCCTACTGATGAAAGGATTGCTTTACGCCGGGTGAATATGTCTGGCCGATCGCTGTCTGAGGGGGTGGAAACTCATTTGGTGGCGGGGGTGGCAGTGCGAGTTTATGGTGTGCCTAAGACGATCGCTGATTGTTTTAAGTATCGTTCTTCGATCGGTTTGGATGTGGCTTTGGAGGCGCTGAAGGAGGCTTGGGCGGCTAAGAAGTTGGATTTGAATCTTTTGGCTCACTATGCTCAGGTATGTCGGGTGCAAAGGGTGATGCAGCCTTATTTGGAGATGTTGGTGCTATGACTAATCCAGAGCATCTGGCGACTGAAAATCGCAATCGTCAAAATCGCAAAAATGCGATAAAATTGGAAATAGTATGACTAAATCTACCAATGCCAGCAACACGCATTATTTTGTTTCAAGATGGGAAAGGAGATGTTCCGGTCTTGGATTGGCTAACCAAGCTGAGTAAACGCGATCGAAAGGGATACACTAATTGTGTTGCCCGTATTGAGCAGTTGGCTGAGTATGGTTTTGAGCTGAGGCGACCAGCGGCAGATTTTCTGCGCGATGGGATATATGAGCTGAGAGCCAAGCATGTCAAAGTTCAATATAGAATTCTCTACTTTTTTCATGGTCAGAATGTGGTGGTTCTGGGTCATGCTTTTGTGAAAGAAGAGAGCCAAGTTCCGAATGAGGATATTGATTTGGCTTTGATGTACAAAGAGATGTTCGTGCTTAGTCCTACAATTCATACCTATGTGGAACCAGAGGAAGAAACAGATGAATAATACTAGTGATGCTCTAAAAATTATTCGCCGATCGATCGACAAAGATCCTGAGCTATTGGCGATGCTGAAGGATTCGTCGGTTAATGCTCAGGTTTCGATGATTATTTATGATGTTCGGAAACAGGCTGGGTTGACTCAGCGGCAGTTGGCGGATTTGGTGGGGACGACTCAATCGGTTATTGCTCGGTTGGAGGATGCTGATTATGATGGGCATTCTTTG
>JAYUSV010000573.1:0-3008 GCA_043755495.1 Synechococcales cyanobacterium | reverse complement strand
TTCACCATTTTCCACAACTGTTGTATTAAAAACAAGGGCAGGTGCAGTGCCTTCTGGCTGCCAATGTTTATAAAAAGACTGCTTAAAGGGGTTTGATTTGCTGGGAGTGCTCTGATCCCAGGCATTTTCAAAAGCAATTTCTAATCCAGCCGCTCTATCCCAATCATAAATAGCAGGCCAGGGGAAAAACTTTTGAATAAAGTCTGGAAACAAACCCATTGCTAGTAACGGAGAAAGTAAATCTTGGTCGAATATTTGCTGAGCTTTTTTGCTAATACCTTGATATTGACCATCACTTTCTTTTACCAAACTGCTAAAAGCTGCTGAACCTAAGCTACCTCCAGAAACACCACTAATAGCGAAAATATGCTGAGGGAAATTAGGGATATACTCAGTCAGTTTCGTAAAAGCTGTTGCTGCATGGTAAGCAGCAAAAACTCCGCCGCCCTGAGCTGATGCAACATACACAGGGTAGGGTTTTTCTGAATATTTATCAAGGTCTGTCCTACTGGCTAGCCATTTCTGAAAGCTACTTTCTAAAGAAGGAATTTGGCTATTAGTTCTGGTGAATTGCCGAAATTGATGATTGTCATTAGAACCAGCTAGACTGGAAAAGAAAACTAAAACAATAAGGTAAATACAGTATGGTAACTGATAGTACAAGGATACAAATTAACCAAATCCACAAGAAAATATTATGGTATTTGAGCGTTGATTGAGCTGACCAAACTCCATAAAGCAAGCCTAACAGAGGAGCAATACCTAATGATCTGGGTATCCATTCACTCCACCATTTCTGAACTTTGTCACTATCAGGGATTCTTTGAGCAGTATCTAGTGCTTCATCTCTAAATATTAGAATCGACAGAAAGTCTGGGCAACCGTTTAATTTTCTCGATCTCACGTAAGATTGATTTATATTGCTTCAGCAAAGAAACAGTGTGCTGAAGCTCAAAAAAGCGAGCTGTGTACCAAACAAAGATTGTAAGTATAGCTACAAAAAGCGTAGCTAAGGTAGCCCTGAATAAATTCTTATCTAAAGCGATTGATCGATACACTTCAAGAGTTTGTGTTTGACCAAATCCGGCGAAAGCAAAGTATGCGGCCACTGCGATCGTTGTTGGAACTCTTAAATGAATGATAAATCGAATAACTGGCTTGACATTAGTTTCAATGAATTTAGCAACTTCTGGAATTAATCCGCTAGGGTTTGATGCGTTCATGCTTCTTTTCCCGAGAGAGAGTTTAGTGACTGAAACAATATTAAGTATACAGCAACATGGAAACTCTAGCAAATTAAGTCGAAATGTTAAGTGATTCTAACATCAAAAATTATAGGGTCTGAAACTGCTGCTGGGTTAAAATGGAGTAGATGAAACAAGGTTTAGAACATGCGAGTTACAGTAATTGGCGGCGGCATAGCAGGCACCGAAGCAGCTTGGCAGATAGCCCAAGCCGGAGTGCCTGTGACCCTTTACGAAATGCGTCCCACCCGCATCAGCCCTGCCCATCACAGCGAAGAACTGGCAGAATTGGTGTGCAGTAATTCCTTTGGTGCTCAGGCTACCGATCGAGCAGCCGGATTACTCCATGAAGAGCTACGTCGCTTGGGTTCAATCGTCATTGGTAAAGCTGACCAACACTCCGTCCCTGCTGGTGGAGCCTTGGCAGTCGATCGAGGTCGCTTCAGCCAAGACCTCACCCAAACCCTCGATCAGCATCCGCTTATTGACCTTAAGCGGGAAATGCTACCAGAGATCCCGAAGGATGGCATTGTGGTTTTGGCTACTGGCCCGCTTACTACCCCAGAGCTGGCTGCGGATATTCAGACTATTACCGGCATGGAATACCTGAGCTTCTTTGATGCGGCTAGCCCGATTATTGTGGGGGACTCGATCGATCAATCTAAAGCTTTTTTTGCTTCTCGCTACGATAAAGGCGAAGCGGCTTATTTAAACTGCCCCATGAACAAAGAGCAGTATGTGAATTTTTGGAATGAGTTAAAGAATGCTGAGCAGGCCGAGTTGAAAGACTTCGATCGAGAGACGGCTAAGTTTTTTGAGGCTTGTTTACCGATCGAAGAACTTGCTCAGCGCGGTGAAGAAACCATGCGCTATGGTCCCCTGAAACCCGTAGGCTTATTCGATAGTCGCCATGGCGATTTCCGTGCCCCTGAAAACCAGATTTTGCGACCCTATGCAGTAGTCCAACTGCGCCAAGAAGATAAGGCTGGGCAACTATGGAACATAGTAGGCTTTCAGACTAATTTACGCTGGGGTGAACAGAAACGAATTTTCCGGCTTATTCCTGGCTTAGAAAATGCGGAGTTTGTGCGCTTGGGTGTGATGCATCGCAATACTTTTATTAACTCGCCCAATTTATTAAATCCTTCATTGCAATTTAGAACTCGTCCTACTCTATTAGCGGCAGGGCAGATTACTGGAACTGAGGGGTATACGGCAGCAGCGGCTGGGGGCTGGTTAGCAGGGACTAATGCAGCCAGATTAGCTTCAGGGCAAGAGGCTTTGACTATTTCGACTCATTCGATGATGGGTTCGCTGTTTGAGTTTATTAGCTCGGCGGCTCCCAAGTATTTTCAGCCAATGCCGCCCAATTTTGGTATTTTGCCGGAGCTACCAATCAAAATCAAGGGTAAGCCAGAGCGCTATGGAGCTTATCGAGATAGGTCTTTGGCGGCGATTGATAAAGTTGCTGGCGCGAGAGAAACCGTAGCGGTTTAGGAAGTCTAAGATATGTCACATAATGAGGCTGTCAAAGTGATAAGAAAAGCTGATGAAAGTAATACGTTTAACGCATGGCGGTTTCCTTTACATTCCTTAACTTTGCTTCTAATGTAGAGATATACAAACAAAAACCGTTTCGCAAGAAACACATTCATACTGGAATTCTAAAATGACAACTATCTTACAGCAGCGCGAGAGCGCCAATGTATGGGATCGCTTCTGCGGATGGGTAACATCCACAGAGAACCGCCTTTATGTAGGCTG
>JAYUSV010000572.1:0-3041 GCA_043755495.1 Synechococcales cyanobacterium | reverse complement strand
CCCAGCTTGCAGCATAGGGGTAAAGCCCTGCACAGCGCTGAGCCGAGATTGTAATAAGTCTACTAGGTCTTCATCTCGCGCCGCTTTGGGTAAGACCTGAATCAGTAATCCCCCCGCTGCTGTTACTCCGCTGGCATCGACAAACACCCCCACAATTAAGGCCGAAGGGGTTTGCTCAGAGGTGACTAAGTAATGGGCTAAGTCCTCACCAATTTCCCCCGAAACCAACTCAACGGTGCTGGTGTAAGGTTGGCCGCTGCCGCTATCGCGGACTACGTAAAGATAACCCCGCCGCCCGACAGCCCCGCCCACATCTAGTTTGCCTTTTTCATTGGGGGGTAGCTCGATCAACGGATTGCCCACATAGCCCCGCACGGTGCCATCTGTCCCGGCATCTACCAAAATTCCTTGCAGTGGACCTTTGCCTTTGATCCGAATATTCACGCGAGATTCGGCTTTTTTCATGCTAGATGCAAACAATAGACCGGCGACCATGGTGCGTCCCAAGGCTGCTGTGGCCACGTAAGATAGCTGATGCCGACTGCGTGCTTCTTCGGTGAGCTTGGTTGTAATTGCTCCCACGACCCGAATGCCGCCGTCTGCTGCTGTTGCCCGAATTAGTTTGTCTGCCATAATACTGCTGGATTTTTCCTTAAGTATTGTATCTTTAAAATTTCTAGAAGCGGGGAGAAAGAATTAGCATTTCTCATCGGGTACAATTTAGACAGATGGGTAACATTTATCTACCTCGATCGAGGTGCAGGGAGAACAGCAAATGCAGTCACGGGCAATGCGGGAAGGTTCGGTGGGCTTAATGCTCATTGCTGGTTTGGGTATCTTCGCGGCTGCCGCCCTCTGGCTTAGAGGCATCGGCCCCGGCAACCAGAAATATATAATCAATGCACAGTTTACTGAAGCTGCGGGTATTCAGCAGGGTGGAGCTGTGCGGTTTCGGGGTATTCGGGTGGGTAAGATTGCGAATATTAGACCCAGTGAAAATGGGGTGGAAGTGGATCTCGAAATTACTGACCCCACTCTCAAAATCCCGCGTAACTCGATCGCCGAAGTTAGTCAAACTGGCTTGATTGGTGAGCCAGTGATCGAAATTGTCCCTCAGGGAGGAGCTGTGGCTTTGGCCGCGAATTCTCCCAGTGCGGTGGATAGTAATTGTGACAGCAATGCCATTGTCTGTAGCAACACCAAAATGTCAGGTCGTGCTGGAGCGAGCTTTAATGAGTTACTGCGGCGGGCAACAAAATTGGTGGATCGTTATGAATCACCCGAAATTGTCGATGGTCTGAAGAAGACATTAGCTAATGCCAGCCAAGCTGCTGCCGATATTTCGGTGCTCAGCAAGAAGTTTGGTGATTTGCCCGATTCTATTAAAAAAGAATTAAGTACTGTGTCGGCTAGTGCCAATACTGTCACCAAGTCTTTGGATACCACCATCAAAAATGCTGATACGGCTATTCAAAAAGTTGGTAAGGCCACCGATACCATTACGATTACGGCCAATAAATTTGGTGCTACTGCTGATAAATTTGGTGAGACGGCTACTCAGGTGAATAAAACTGCCGATGGCATTAATGCTACTGCCGCAGACTACAGTAAGTTAGCCCAGTCGGTAGATGGCTTGATTGCCGAAAATCGCCAGACTTTTAAGACTACTTTGACTAGCTTTAATGCTTTGAGTGTAGATCTGCGCAAAACTGTGAGTAGCCTAGATCCCACAATTAGTAAGCTGAATACGACTATTGCAAAAGTTGATTCTGATGCTTTGGCTAGGGACTTAAAAGGTGTACTAGCAAATGCCAATAAAACCACCGAAAATCTGCGCGATGTTTCTAATAGATTAAATAACCCTAAAACCTTAAATGAATTGCAAGAAACGCTCACCTCAGCTAGATTAACTTTCCAGAATGTCCAAAAAATCACTGCAGATTTGGATTCAGTGACTGGAGATCCAGTCTTTCTTAATAATGTTAAAAAGTTAGTTAATGGCTTGGGTAGCTTGGTGTCTTCGGGAGAAACTTTGGAGCAGCAAATTAAGCTGGCACAAGATTTGGAGCCAATTAATCAGTCTCTGGCGACAAATAGCGCTGAGCTGGCTAAAGTTTATGGCAGCGTACCCACTCAGACTTTGCCGCCGATTAAGACTACTGATCAATCTCTAGAAAAGCCAGTAAAACCTTAGCTGCTATTGCCAATTGCCGACTAGAACAAATGGAGCCCAGTAATAAGGCGATCGATATTTGGGGTTAGGATGCCGCAATATTGACTGCTGGGCAAGTTTGAGAGATTCAGCTTTGCCCAGCTTTGGATGCTCTCATTGCCCTGTTCAATGGTGATTTTCAGCCTCCATTCCCTCAGCCTGAGTAGTTACCAGTGACGATAGAATGAATTTGCGCGTATTAACGCTGAAGAAAGCACGGGAAGACGGTTTGATTGACTAAAGCTAACTCGATCAAGATCTTGGTGCATGGGTTTTGAGCTTTTCCAGCAGCAGCCCCGCGCTCTACCCGCTTCGGGTGAGCGTCGGGAAGAATGCGTAGCGAAGTGACGATTCTGCCTAGAGCGAAATCTCTGTGAAACGAGGTAGTGGGAAGGCAGATGAGGAGATGAGCCATAGTGCAATATTTCTGGTAATATTGTCTCATTGGTGCAGTCGCCAACCAGCTTTTTACAAAAGATCTTGGGAATGACTAGTCGGACTGCTGTTAGTATGTCTGCAACCTTCTTTAAAACTCTGCGGTGGGTCATCACGCGGAGTATAAATAAAGCACAGGGAGGCTACGGGGATACCCAGCCAATGAACTGTGTAGCCGAAAACCCAGAAGCCCGCTCTCTACCGTCAGGTGAGAGACGGGTTGGTGGGGACTAGGATATGTCACAAGTTGATGGTGTGAAACCAAGCTTTTAGTGCATAATGGGGCTGATAACGATTCTCATTCCAATGCTTCAAGTCCAGCAGCTAGCCGTCAGCTATCCCGGAGTCATCGGACTTCAGGACGTGAGTTTTCGCATTCAACCCGGTGAACTAG
>JAYUSV010000571.1:0-3047 GCA_043755495.1 Synechococcales cyanobacterium | reverse complement strand
TCGGTAAAATTGCATTTACCCCCAAACAATAGTTACCCAAAGTAATTGGCGTATTTTCGCCCAACAAAATTTCACCCACATGCTCGAGGGCACCCAATACACTCCAAGGATCTTTGACTAGAACCTCCAAATGTTCTGGAGCGTATTCATTGACGAACTCGATCGACTGTTCCAAACTATCAGTCAGCACGATACCACCATAGTTAGCCAAACCCGTTTCACAAAAATCTCGTCGCCACTGAGGCAGATCTTTGAGATATTCAGGAATCAATGCCACTACTTTCTCGGCTAGCTCGGCACTATGCGTCACCATCACCGCCGCCGAATCGGGGCCATGCTCGGCTTCGATCAGCAAATCCATCGCTGCAATGTGAGGATTAGCGTATTGATCGGCTAAAATTACCGATTCACTAGGACCGGCGGGCAGACCCACATCTACCTTGCCAAACAGCAATCTTTTGGCTGCCGAACCATAGGTATTACATGGGCCGGTAATTTTGCTGACTTTCGGAACAGTTGACGTACCCAGAGCCATCGCCGTGATCGCTTGGATGCCGCCCAACTTGTAAATATCTTTGACTCCGGCTAACTGGGCTGCCACTAAAGAAGCTGGCTCGACGTTGCCCTCTTTATCGGGGGGGGTACAGACCAGAATGCGTTTGACTCCGGCAACAGTGGCAGGAACGGCCAGCATAAGCATTACCGAGGGGAAAGCGCCTTTGCCCCGTGGCACATATAGACCAGCGCTTTCGATCGCCGTGACCTTCTCACCAGCAAACACCCCTGGCTCTACCTCGGCCATGGTGACTTGCTCGGGCATTTGGCGCTCGTGGACAGTGCGGATGTTTTTGTGGGCTTGGTGGATCGCGGCTTGGATAGTGGGATCGATCGACTGATGCGCCGCTGCAAACTCGGCTTCGGTAACTTTGAGAGTTTCTAAAGTAGCCGTTGGACAATCAAATTTGCGCACGTACTCAATTAACGCTTCATCACCGCGCTGCTGAATATGACCAATGACCTCTTGCGCCACCGATAAAGCATCGCCAATATCAGCCTCTGATCGGCGCTTGAGCTTGCTCAATTCAGTTGCCGTTAAGTTTGCCAGCCGCAGAACTCTAACCACCGATCCTACTCCCTAAAATTGCATGTATTTTGAATACTATCTACACATTACCAAACCCTTGGTGGGCTTGTCAGATCGAACATCCTAGCACATCTATCCAGATGAGGCTGCTTTCTGTGCTAACATCCAGACTGCCAGAGCAATCACATTTTCTAGCCCCCTCTACACCTATGCCATCTTCAGACTTTCAACGCCGTACTAAAATTGTGGCAACCATTGGGCCAGCCACTAGCAGTCCCGAGGTACTGAAGGAGCTGATTTTGGCGGGCGCAACCACTTTGCGTCTCAATTTCTCTCATGGTACCCATGATGACCATTTGGCAAATATTCGGACAATTCGCCAGGTCTCTCACGAACTAGAGCGACCAGTAGGGATTTTACAAGATTTACAAGGCCCAAAGATTCGCTTGGGCAAGTTTGCTGATGGCCCGATCGTTCTCAAAAATGGTGATCCGTTTCTGTTGACCAGCCGTGATATTCCGGGGACTCAAACCGAAAGCTCTGTAACCTATGACAAACTAGCTGCCGAAGTGCCTAACGGGGCAACTATTTTGCTGGATGATGGCAAGGTCGAAATGATCGTAAATAAAGTTGATCAAGCCACAGAATCGCTGCATTGCACAGTGGTTGTGGGCGGCAAGCTCTCCAACAATAAAGGCGTGAATTTCCCTGGGGTTTATCTATCAATCAAAGCCATGACCGACAAAGATCGGCGGGATTTGATGTTTGGCTTGGATCAGGGCGTAGATTGGGTGGCGCTGAGCTTTGTACGCAACCCTGCCGACGTGTTGGAAATTAAGGAATTGATTAGCAACGCTGGTAAAGAAGTGCCGGTGATTGCCAAGATTGAGAAACATGAGGCGATCGAACAGATGGAAGCGGTGCTTTCTCTCTGTGATGGAGTAATGGTGGCGCGGGGTGATTTGGGTGTGGAGTTACCGGCTGAAGATGTGCCGATCTTACAAAAGCGCCTAATTACCACTGCAAACCGCTTGGGAATCCCAATCATCACTGCTACTCAGATGCTAGACAGCATGGTGAATAACCCTCGGGCAACCAGAGCAGAAATTTCGGATGTGGCTAATGCAATTATTGATGGCACAGATGCGGTGATGCTCTCTAATGAAACTGCCGTAGGGGAGTTTCCGGTAGAAGCAGTGAAAATGATGGCCAAGATTGCAGTGCGTACTGAGCGCGAGCGTCTGGGTCGTCCGCCCCAAGACAATAAGAAGTCGGTGCCCAATGCGATTAGCTCGGCGGCAGCGAGTATTGCAGCCCAACTCGAAGCGGCGGCAATTATGACTTTAACGAAGACTGGTTCTACGGCGCGGAGTATTTCTAAGTTCCGGCCTCATCAGCCCATTTTAGCGGTTACTCCGCACATGGATGTGGCGCGGAGATTGCAGATGGTTTGGGGAGTGAAGCCTTTGCTGGTGTTAGATTTACCAACTACTGGTGAGACTTTTCAGTCGGCAGTGAAGATGGCTCGATCGAAGAACCTCTTAAAAGAAGGCGATTTGGTGGTCTTTAGTTCTGGTACTCAAGGGGTGGCTGGTTCTACCGATTTAATTAAAGTCGAGATTGTTACTGCTGTTTTGGGAAAGGGTAAGGGCATCGGTCAAGAATCTGTTACCGGTGTCGCTCGCATGGCTCATTCTATGAAGGATCTCAGTGCTTTTCGGACTGGTGATATCTTGGTGGCTAAGTCTACTAATGCTAGCCATTTAGATGCGATCCGTAAGGCGGGTGGCATTATTGTGGAAGAAGATAGTCTCACTTGTCATGCAGCGGTTCTAGGTCTGCGTTTGGGCAAGCCAGTAATTGTGGGGGTCAAGGATGCCACTACCAGTATCCGAGACGAGGCAGTGATTACTTTGGATGTTCAACGCGGTTTGATCTATTCCGGTAAAATCGATATTTAGTT
>JAYUSV010000570.1:0-9170 GCA_043755495.1 Synechococcales cyanobacterium | reverse complement strand
ATACAAAGCAAATTGGCAATGTTCTGAAACTCTACCAAAATGGGATGTAACTATACTGCCGTTTTAACTGGTAGGCTATTTTAGAGCAAGTCCCTAAGCTGTAAACTCTGGGCAATAAGCCGCTGGTGTGTGAAATGTAAGTATCAAGGCAAATTAAAAATGAGCTGTAGGGTGGCCAGGTTTCCTAATTGATGGGAATTAACTACTCCGTTTATTTTTAAATAATCGCCACTCTGCATATTTTTAATCTTGGAAGTCTTATGAAACTCTCTAATCAAGTTTCCGATCCCGACCTACTGCGACAAGTCACGACTTTTGTGGCCATTGTTGGCAGCATTTTGGTCAATACTTTTTCTAACTTTTACCCGCTTAATGGTGCCAATATTGGAGAACTCTCTAATACACTGTTTTATGATGTTGAAGTCATCCCGGCCAATTATGCCTTTACTATTTGGGGGCTGATTTACCTAGGTTTGATTGCTTTTGCCATTTACCAACTGCAACCTACCCAACGCCATAATCCTCGCCTACAGCGGAGTGGCTATTGGTTAGCATTTGCCTGTGTCTCTCAATGTGTTTGGATTTATCTTTTTCTTGATCGGCTTTTTGTGGTATCAACCATTGCCATGTTCGGAATTCTGGTGCCTCTCATTGCCACTTATCTGAGCTTGGGCATTGGTCAAGCAAAGGTTGCTCGCCAAGAGCGGTGGTTTATTCACATTCCTATTAGCATTTACCTGGGTTGGATTACCGTTGCATCTGTTGTTAATGTAGCAATCGCTCTCTACAGCGTTAATTGGAACGGTTGGGGGATTTCTTCTACCCTATGGACTGTCATAATGATGATTATCAGTGCTTCGATCGCTGCCCTTATGACTATGCAACGCCAAGATACTGCCTACAGACTAGTAATTGTTTGGGCCTTGGCGGCGATCGCGGTTCGCCAAATCGATACACCATTGATCGCTATGACTGGTGCCGTGTTAGCGATTATCTTGATCCTGGTGAATTTAGTAGTTAAACTTACATCTTTTACTAAGACTTGGTGATCGAAAGATCAAAAGATACCTAGCAGATCTCATTGGAAGATTTGAAGAAAACCGATCGGCATTAAAAAAGGACAAATTTTATGAAATTGCCACAATTTATTCTCGCTTTTATTGTCACCATTTGCCTGCTGTTTGCAGGGAATGCTTTGGCACAGACTGACATCAATATCAACAATACCAACCTGCTGCGCTTTGGCGGCAGTGTGACTGTGCCAGAGAGCCAAGTTGTGGAAAATGCTCATGCTTTTGGAGGCAGCGTTACGGTGTCACCAAATGCCAGGGTTACAGATACAGCAATGGCCTTTGGTGGCGATATCATTCTTAAGCCGGGGGCACGAGTGGACGGCGATGCTTATTCTTTTGGGGGCAAAATCATCCAAGAACCAGGGGCAATTATTACTGGTGAAAAAGCTACGTTCAGCGATCGGCACGGCATGATGTATGGTTCTTATGCCAGACCAAGCTTTTTACTGAACTATTTCTTCAGTGCGGTTTTTAGAGTTTGTGCTGCTGTTGTAGCAGGCATACTTGGATTAATAATTTTACAAAATGCTCCACGTTTTTTGCCGCATTTGGCGACGCAGTTACAGCAGGCTCCTGGTGCAGCAGCTTTATGGGGAATCGGTGCAATTATTGCTGTAGTATTTGCTACTGTATTTCTGGCTATTACGCTGATTGGTATTCCTTTGATCCCGCTGCTGAGCTTGACTGTGGTGATCACTTCTCTGGTCGGGTCACTAGGTGCGGCACTTGCTGTTGGTCAAAGCATTGTCCGTAATGAAAAAGGATCGTTGCAACAGCAGTTTTTAGTGGGTTTGGCGATTCTGACCGTTCTAACTTTAATTCCATTTTTGGGTGGAATAGTAGTTTTCCTAATCAACCTGTTTGGGCTGGGTGTCATCTTACTCTGGCAATTTGGCAAAAACAAGTCTCAAATGGCTACTTAGATGGTTTCTCTCAAATAAAGTACTGCCTAAGAATTCGGGTTTACTCTATCAAAAGATAGAGAGAATATTTTGTGATCTGTGCAAACATCGTTCAGTGGCAAGAGCTACTCACTTTTAATACTCATCAGCAAGTGAAAAATGAATATCACAACCAAAAAAACTGACATTCAGATAAAAGATGATGTGCTGTCTGAACTCCAGTATGAGCCTAGTATCAGATCCACAGATATTGACGTTTTGGTACAACATGGAATAGTCACACTCCAAGGTTTTGTTAGCAGCTATGGCGAAATGTGGGAAGCCGTTCGGGTGACTCAAAGAGTTGCTAGCGTAGCTGCTATCACCAACGACATTACAGTTAATCTCCCAGAATCTAATCATCGCACAGATGAAGATATTGCCCGCATGGCTGCTAACCAAATCGAATGGTTTTTGTCTACGCCAGCAGGGGCAGTTAAAGTAACCGTAAAGGAAGGCTGGCTCACCCTTGGTGGGGAAGTCGAATGGGAATATCAACGAAAGGCCGCCCAAAACTTTGTGCAGCATCTGTTGGGGGTTAAAGGCATATCTAATCTGATTGTAGTTAAACCCAGCTTGACAGTCGCAGGGATTGAAACAGATATTAAGTCAGCGTTCCAGCGGAGTGCTTTGCTAGATGCCAAACAAATTCATGTGGAAATTTCTGATAACAAAGTAATCCTGCAAGGAAAAGTACGGAATTACGGTGAGCGGGAAGAGGCAGAGCGAGTTGCCTGGGCAGCGCCAGGAGTTTTATCGGTAGACAATCAAATCATAATGCAGTGGTCTACAACTGCATAGCACAAGACTCGTCAAGTTCAAGATTTAAAAACACAATTATTAAAACCATGTTTCCTCTGGTCAGTTTCAATTCAAAATCCCAGACCAAAACATTTTTGGGTCGGTTTACAGCTATATCAACAGGGTTTATTTTGGCAACCATCGGCTCAGCTCAAGCTGCAGAGCAAGTCGAATTTGGGATCAACCCGGTCACACTGGGGGTTTCTGTCAAAGAGTTGGAGATCTATAGCAGAGAAAAACGTGCTGGCAAAAAGCTAGATTCTTTTCTGAAACTGATGAAAGAAGACGATCGCACCTATATCCATCAACTTTTGACCGTGCGATCGGAGTTTACCCCATCACAAATATCCCAATTGCTAAATTCTGCAATGGGTAAAAAGGTTTTGACATATTTGGGCGATCTGGTTCCACTTATTAACCGAGATGCCGCTGGCGAAATTCATAAATCGAATGGGGCTGAGGCTATTCGTACCGGATTAGTCTTGGCAGCAGGTGATCCTGGTGGTCTGACTTTAGTTAACTTCTTGCAAAAATATCCCAACCCAACTATTCATTTAGATGTAGAAAAAGGCTTTGAGGCCACTAATAAGATCGAAAAACTGAGCAAAGAAACTAAGAGTATGGTTGCTGGTGTAAAAGAATTATCTACAAATTTAGCCCAATCTGAGCCAAAATTTGATCTAAAAAAGCTGGCAGATTTGACTGTAGCAGGGCAATATCGAGTCAAGCTGCAAACGGAGGTGCTGACCGATTCTAAACGAAATCGCCGATTTACAGCAGATTTTTATTTACCCCAAGGAGTACTGCAAGCATCGCCAGTCGTGTTATCTCATGGGCTTTCCTCCGATCGACAGCATTTTGCAGTGATCGCCAGACATTTGGCCTCTCATGGTTTTGTCGCGGTGACGATCGAACATCCTGGGAGCAACCTAGCAAAACTTCAAAATCTGTTGAAAGGATTGACCGCTGAGGTATTTGATGTCAGTGAATTTGTTGATCGACCTAAGGATGTCAGCTATGTTTTGGATGACCTATCACGGCGGCTTCCGGGAGCAGTCAATGTTCAGCAAGCAGGTGTAGTTGGCCATTCTTTTGGTGGCTATACTGCTCTAGCTCTAGCTGGAGCGACTATTGATTTTGATTATTTAACCAAGGGCTGTAGCCAAGGGATTGATTCTGCTAATGTTTCTTTGCTGCTGCAATGCGAGGCTTTGAAACTGCCCCGCCAGCCTTACAATTTTCGGGACGATCGCATTAAGTTTGCCTTAGCGATCAACCCGATCGATGGTAGTATCTTTGGGCCAAAGGGAATTGCCAAGATCCAAATTCCGGTGGCAGTAGTGGCTGCTAGTGATGATACGGTTGCTTCGGCGGTGCCAGAGCAAGTAAAACCATTTTCGTGGATGACTGCTCCGCAGCGTTATCTTTTTGTGGTGGAAGGAGTTGGTCACACTACCGATGTTCGCTCTTTTGCCAAGATCTTTGTGCCTGATTTTGACTTCTTTACCCCGGCAAAAGGTATAGACCCACTCAAGAAATATTCTCATACCTTTATTTTAGCTCTGCTACAAACTCACCTGAATAATCAGGTGGCCTATCGTCCATATTTACAAACTGGATATGTGAATGCGATTAGTGCAGCTCCAAACAGATTGACTATGCTTCGATCGCTTACTCCGCAGCAATTTACCAGCATTTTGAAATAAGTTTCAACAGCTACAGATAGCCTGGATTCTAGATGGTGGACACTGCTCACCCTGCAAGATATCTATAAGTATCTTGATTTACTTGAAGAGGTGTGGAGCTGCTGTTTGAAAAAGTGATATGACTCCATCGGCAATTAATTGCACGGCGATCGCCAAGATAAAGAATCCCAATACTCTATTTAGTGCCCCTAGGCCATTGCGCCCTAAATTGGACATCAGTGATTCGCCGAGAACGAGACAGAGGTACAGCAGACCGCCGAATAAGATAATCCCCATTAAACAACCAAGATAGTCACTCCACAGAGTCATTTTGGTAGATAGTCCGATCACTACCCCGATCGATCCGGGGCCAGCAATTAAAGGAATTGCCATGGGAGTAAATGAGATATCTTCTTTCTCTTCTCCTGCCCGCTGCTCTGATGCAGTCAATCGCTGGTGGCTAGTGACCATTTCCCAGGCGGCGTGGGCTACCAATAAGCCCCCAGCGATCCGCAATACATTTAATGAAATGCCGAAGAATTCTAGGACAGTACGACCACCGATGAGAAATACAGCCAAAACCAAAATTACATTGATAGTTATTTTGGTAGCCAGTTTGCGTCGTTCACCTCTGGTATCGGTGGCAGTCAGACTATAAAAAATTGGAACAGAGCCGATGGGGTTGGCAATAGGAAACAGAGCAGCTAATGTGCCGATCGTGTAAGTCAATATTCCTGGCACCATGATGATTCAAGTCTCCAAAACAACACTGCCCACATTATGACAACATTCTGGTTCCTGGTCAGCAAAATCTGTCTATGAGATGCAACTTGCTGCAATCTCTATCAATTGATAGAGATTTTGTCGCCAAAAATGCTGTTAAGATTTAGATTCCGAGTGGATATGAAGTCGTAGTTTGCCAATGAACCCGTTGGATCGGTATGATAAAAATTTTCCAAACCTTTAAACTACTATCTCAATGTGGTGTTACTCTATGATTTCTGACTCTTCACAACCAACAGAATCTAATCAGAAAAAGAGCAATGTAGAACGGCAAGACTTGGATCGCGCCACGTCTCCCCTTATCGAAGCATCGTTTCCGGTGGTTGGGGTGGCGGCTTCTGCCGGGGGCTTGGAAGCATTTACTCAATTACTGAGCCATTTACCTGCTGATACAGGAATGGCATTTGTGCTGATTCAGCACTTATCTCCTGATCACGAAAGCCTGCTGACCGAGATTTTGGCCAGAGCAACCACCATGGTGGTGAAAAAAGTAGAAAACGGCATGAAAGTGGAGCCTAATCAGGTTTATGTGATTCCGCCCAACACCAAGATGATTTTGCTAGCAGGATTGTTAGAACTTTCACCCCGCGAGAAAGTGTTTGGTAAATATATGCCCGGCGATGCCTTCTTTGCTTCTTTGGCAGCCGATCGAGGACACAAAGCGATCGCTGTAGTGCTATCGGGGGGTGACGGGGATGGTTCGCTGGGAATTAGGGCGATCAAAGAAGCTGGTGGAGTGACTTTTGCTCAAGGTGAGAACACCGCAAAGTTCGATAGTATGCCGAACTCGGCGATAGCCACCGGAGATGTAGATTTTGTGCTGCCCCCAGACAAAATTGCTGAAGAATTGGTGAATCTTAGTCAGAATCCCTTGTTGGCTAGCGCATTACCGCTGCTTATGACAGCGGAGTCACTGCCGCCACCAGATGCCTTAGTAAAAATTTTTGGGTTGTTGCGATCGACTACTGGCGTAGATTTTAGTCATTATAAGTCCAAAACCATCGATCGACGAATTCAGCGACGGATGCTGTTGTGTAAGTTGGAACAGTTGGCAGATTACGCCACATATTTGCAAGATAATCCTACCGAAATCAAGGCGCTATACGAAGAGATTTTGATTCATGTGACTAGTTTTTTCCGTGACCCAGAGGCTTTTGAGCAATTAAAAGCCAAGGTTTTTCATACTATTAGCCAAAACAAGTCAGCAGAATTTCCGATTCGGATTTGGGTGGCGGGGTGTTCGACGGGTGAAGAGGTTTATTCGATCGCCATTTGCCTATTGGAATTTTTGGAACAACGAGTTACTCAGCCACCGATCCAGATCTTTGCTACCGACATTAGTGATTTAGCGATCGACAAAGCTCGATTGGGCATTTATACCGAAAATCAAATGGTGGAGGTTTCAGCAGAGCGCCGCCGTCGCTTCTTTCATGTGGTAGAGGGAGGATATCATATTAGTAAGTCTGTGAGAGAACTCTGCGTATTTGCCCGTCAAGATTTAGGCAGTGATCCACCTTTTTCTAACGTAGATTTAATTAGCTGTCGTAATGTGCTGATTTATTTAGATAGCTCGCTGCAAAAGCGCATTATGCCGATTTTTCACTACAGCCTTAACCCTATGGGTTTTCTGTTACTAGGCACATCAGAAAGCACTGGCCAATGTTCAGATTTATTTAGTTTAATTGATAAAAAGCACCGAATTTATACCAAAAAGCCTAGTGCTACTCCACACACATTTTCGTTTACCCCCAGTACTTACCCACCGGCCAAGGTGAGCAGCATCACGGCTGCCTTAGCCAGTCGCCAATCAGTACAGGTTCCTGTAGAAGATCTGGCGATTCAAAGAGAGGTGGAACAAATCATCTCTGATCGCTACGCTCCGATCGGGGTGGTCGTAAACGACAAAATGCAGGTGCTGCAACTGCGTGGGGATATTGATCGATACCTTAAGCTAGTAGCCGGAGTTGCTAATTTTAACTTATTTAACTTGATGCGATCAGATTTATTAAGTGAGCTACGATCTGCTATTTATCAAGCCCAACGCAATCAAGTAGCCGTCAGTAAAAATGGACTGCACCTGCCAGCAGGCAATCCACTAGACACTTCACCTAATCAACAATTCAAGGTCATTAATTTACATGTAATTCCTTTTAAGCTGCCGACTACTGAGGAATACTACTTTTTAGTTTTGTTTGAAGATGCGCCACCGAACAGTTTTATGCCCATTGAGCTAACTAATCCTGATGGAGATTTGGTTAAAGAAAATCTGCGCCTGCGCCAAGAATTGGCTGCGGCTATTCAAGAACGAACCACGAGCCAGGAGTATTTGCAGGCAATTATTCAGGAGCATGAATATGGTAATCAAGACCTCAAAGTTGCCAATGAAGAAATTTTGTCGAGTAACGAAGAACTACAGAGTACTAATGAAGAGCTAGAAACCGCCAAGGAAGAAATTCAGGCTACCAATGAAGAGCTAAGCACCATTAATGAAGAACACCGTCACCGCAATGCTGATTTATATCAGCTTAATAACGATCTGACTAACTTTTTGGCTAGTACCAACATTCCGATTTTGATGCTAACCAACGACTTACGAATTCGACGATTTACTCCAGTGGCACAGCGGTTATTTAATTTTATTCCTACTGATGCTGGGCGACCATTAAGCGATATTAGAACTAACTTAAATATTCCAAACTTAGAATCTTTGATTTTAGAGGTGCTAGACACCCTAAGCATTAAAGAATTAGAAGTAAAAACCGAAGCAGGCTATTGGTATCTATTGCGGATTCGCCCCTATCGTACCATCGAAAACCAGATCGACGGGGTGGTGTTGTTGCTGCTAGATATTGATGCTCTGAAGCGCAGTGCCGACAATGTTGAAGCTGCTCGCACCTATGCTGAAGCGATCGTTACTACAGTACAAATGCCATTGATAGTTGTCGAGGCAGATTTCCGGGTCAACACCGCCAATCGATCTTTCTGTGAAACATTCCAGGTTTCTCAGCAAGAAACCGCCAAATCACTATTGTTTGACCTGAGCAATGGCCAATGGAATATCCCTGGATTAAGACCGCTCTTAGAAGATATTTTTGCCAACGACACCATTTTGCAGAATTTTGAGGTGGAGCAGCAGTTTGAGCAAATTGGCCACAAGATTATGCTGCTGAATGCCTTGAAGATTATTTCTACTGAAAATACGCCCCGCATTTTACTGTCGATCGAAGACATTACAGAGCGGAAACAGTTTGAAGCTGAACGATCGAGTCTGTTAGCTCAAGAACAATCGGCTCGCCAGGAAGCTGAGACGGCCAACCGCGCTAAAGATGACTTTTTATCTAACCTATCTCATGAATTACGTAACCCCTTGACGGCGGTGATCGGCTGGGCGCAATTTCTGCGCACCCATAAATCAAATGAAGCAACCGTCACTCGTGCTTTAGAAGTAATTTATCGCAGTGCCAAGGCTCAGTCTCAACTGATCGAAGATATGCTCGATTTATCTCGGATTGCTACTGGCAAACTGCATCTTAACCCACTACAGTTTGATTTAGTCTCGGTGGTAAGTGCGGCGATCGATTCTGTGCAGCTTTCTGCCGAGGCCAAATCAATTCAACTTGTCTCTCAGCTAACCCCTACCACAATTTTGGGAGATGTCGATCGGTTGCAGCAAGTGCTGTGGAATTTGCTTTCTAACGCCATTAAGTTTACGCCCACTGGTGGGCGGGTGGAAATCATGGTATCCCCGGTGCAGATTAATCCCCAACAGCAAGTCGCAGAGGTACGGGTAAGGAACGGGGACTAAATAAAGTTATCAATTCGACTGTAATCTTCGCTGAGTAATCAGGTCAGAGAGATAGTGATTTGAGAATCTTATTAAATCCTCA
>JAYUSV010000569.1:0-9193 GCA_043755495.1 Synechococcales cyanobacterium | reverse complement strand
TATGGTGAGCCTGGGCATCTGTTGCGGCTGGATAGGGGCTAGCGCCAAGATTGGTTCTCAAATTTGCAGTGTTAGTCCCACAGCCTGCTGCTTTCGATGGCAATACAATGCTGATGTTGGTAGAAAGCGCGAAAGATGAGATTATAATTGAATGTAGTACTGTGCGCTTCATGATTGATGATTTTTTCCTAAATCAAGCTGAATGGTTGACAGCCTAGTCTAAAGAATATGATTATGTCAATGAATTTTTGTAAATAAGTGGTAATTTAGGTAACTTTAAAAGCTTGTCATGAATCTCTAGGCTGACCCTTGCCATTCATCAGTCATCGAAGGTATGTTGAGCCTATGGTGTAAGAAATAACATGATCTATGGCGAAGCGGCGAGAACTGATCCAAATTTTACGTGGGACGATCGGCATTTTGACGATTAACTTTCTCTTTGGCATTGTCTGTGCTCTATTGCATGCTAGCTCAGTGCTCTTCACCCTCTTCCTATCCGCGATCGGCTTTGCCCAGCTTCTCTACGTAAATGAGCAAACTACCCTTACGGTGAAAATAGTGTCAGAATAGTCTCATTGCAACAAATATTCACAATGCTGACATCTCCCAATGAGACTGCTCATAGTTCCGAGATTCATGCTTTAGAGCATCAGAATTTAGAACTTACTCCGCCATCAGGTTGGAGTAAGTTGCTGTTTGGCCAAGAACCGACCCTAGAACTAATCGCAATTTTGCTGGTCTATGGGGTGCAGGGGGTTTTGGGCTTGGCCAAGCTGGCCGTTAGTTTTTTCCTGAAAGACCAGCTAGCGCTGTCACCGACTCAAGTGGCTGCTTTGATGGGTGTGGCGATGCTGCCCTGGGTGCTGAAGCCTATATTTGGTTTTGTTACCGATGGATTACCCCTATTTGGCTATCGACGCAGACCTTATTTGGTGTTGTCGGGCTTATTGGGTACAGCAGCCTGGCTCAGTTTGGCGACTTTTGTGCATACGCCAGAATTAGCCACGGTGGCCATTACTGTGACCACCTTTTCGGTGGCTCTTAGTGATGTGTTGGTAGATTCACTAATTGTCGAAAGAGCACGGGGCGAATCGTTAAGTAAGTCTGGCTCTTTGCAGTCTTTATGCTGGGGGGCGGCGGCACTGGGCGGTCTACTGACAGCCTATGCCAGTGGACTACTGCTGAGTAAGTTTACGCCCCAAATCGTATTTGCTATTACAGCGGTGTTTCCGCTGCTGGTTTCGGCGGTAGCTTTTTGGATCGATGAACAGCCGATCGAGATGAAAGAATCAGCAGTGGTGCAGGCGAAAAATCAGGTCAAGCAGCTCTGGACAGCTTTGCGGCAGAAGGAAATTTGGATGCCTTTGATGTTTGTATTTTTTTGGCAATGCACCCCTACCGGGGAATCTTCATTTTTCTATTTTGTAACTAACGACTTGGGCTTTAAGCCAGAGTTTTTGGGGCAGGTCAGGCTGGTTTCTAGTTTGGCTTCACTGCTGGGAATTTTGGTTTTCCAGCGCTATCTCAAGGCAGTGCCATTTCGGACAATTTTCGCTTGGACAACGGTATTGTCTTCACTTTTGGGTTTGACGACTTTATTATTGGTGACTCATGCCAATCGAGCTTTGGGAATAGACGATCACTGGTTTAGCTTGGGTGACACTTTGATTTTGACGGTGATGGGACAAATTGCCTTCATGCCGGTGCTGGTTTTAGCGGCTCGTCTTTGTCCTCCTGGGATCGAAGCCACTTTGTTTGCACTGATGATGTCGGTGTTGAACGTGGCGGGCTTGGTTTCTCAAGAAGGTGGGGCTTTGTTAACTCATGCTCTGGGTATTAACGAGCATAACTTTGACAATTTGTGGATATTAGTGACTATTACTAATCTGGGTGGCTTACTATCACTAATTTTCTTGAATTGGCTACCAGGAAATGAGGATGATCTTGTTGAGGCTAGTAAGTCAGTTGAAAGTCTGGGCGTAGCAGCTCAGCAAAAGCCCACTTTATAAAATTACCTAGTTACTAATAAATAACAACATGCTTAATCTAGAAAAGACTGCTGCTTACACTCAAAAAGATTGGGCACAGGGTTATCAATCCCAGAAAAATGAATATGAATATTGGATCGAAAATATTACCGGAGAGATCCCGCTGAATTTGGCGGGGACATTGTTTCGGAATATTCCCGCGATGTTGGATGTAAATGGAGTTTCAGTAAGGCATCCTTTTGATGGGGATGGAATGATTTGCTCAATCGGCTTTCAAGATGGCAAAGCATTTTTCCGCAATCGCTATGTGCGCACCGCCGGGTTTGTCGCTGAGCAAGCCGCTAACAAATTCTTGTTCCGAGGTGTATTTGGCACCGCCAAAGCCGGAGGCTGGTTGGCCAATGCCTTTGATATTAAGCTCAAAAATATTGCCAATACTCACGTAATTTATTGGGGTGGTAAGCTGTTGGCTTTGTGGGAAGCTGCCGAACCACATCGGTTGTTGCCAGAAACCTTAGAAACAGTTGGCTTAGACTATTTGGATGGGGTCTTACAGCCTGGAGATGCTTTTGCCGCTCATCCTCGGATTGACCCAGTGGGTAAATTGGTGAACTTTGCACTAAAAACCGGTTTATCGACCACCGTTAAAGTATTTGAATTCGATCGAGCAGGCAAACTAGATAGCACCTATGAGCATGTGGTGCCCGGTTTCGCTTTTATCCACGATTTTGCGATTACCCCCAACTACTGTATTTTCTTCCAAAACCCGGTAGGCTTCAATCCTTTGCCCTTTTTGCTGGGTGCTAAAGGAGCCGGGGAATGTGTGAAATTCAAGGCCAGTGAAGCCACCAAAATCTTAGTAATTCCCCGCAATGGCAAAGATCCAGTAAAGGTGTTTGAAAGTAAGTCTGGCTTTGTGTTTCATCATGCCAATGCTTTTGAAACTGCCAATGGTTTGTCGATCGATTCGATCGCCTATGGTAGTTTCCCGGAAGTTGAGCCAGATAAAGATTTCCGTGAGACTAATTTCAATCGGCTAGATCCAGGCCAACTCTGGCGCTTTCAGCTAGATTTTGCTTCAGGGAAAGTCGATCGAGAACTCATCGAACCCCGCTGCTGCGAGTTTCCCACTATGAATCCAGCTCAGGTCGGTCAAGATGGTCGCTATTATTATTTGGGAGCTGCTGCGAAGGAAACCGGCAATGCCCCGCTGCAAGCAATTACTAAAATTGATTTGCAAACGAAGGAAACTATTACTTGGTCAGCAGCACCCCATGGTTTTGTCAGCGAACCGCAGTTTATAACGAAACCCCAAGCGGCTACTGAAGATGATGGCTGGGTGGTGACGCTGGTTTATCAGGCCGATCGAGATGCCACTGATATCGTAATTCTTGATGCTAAAAACATGACCGTAATTGCTAAGCTACATTTACCTCACCATTTACCTTTTGGTCTCCACGGCAGTTGGACAGATGAAATATTTCTACCACATTAGAACAGTCTGACTAAAATCTTCGACATTCTGGTTGAAAAGTTGAGATCTTTGTCATCTCCCATCCGAGATTTTTCATTGATTTTCAACTTCAAATAAAAACAATCGATCTGCCATAGATCGATTGTTTTTAAATTTTCACTTCTGGATTCAGAGCAGGTATAACAGAATAAACAGAATAATCCAAATGACATCAACAAAGTGCCAATAGATTTCGGCAGCTTCTACCCCGAAGTGACTATTGCTACTGTAGTGGTCAGCATTTTTAATTGATCGCCAGAGTACCGCCAACATCAACATCACACCCACCATTACGTGCAGACCGTGGAAGCCAGTCAACACATAGAAAGTACTAGCGAACAAATTAGTGCGTAGTCCAAACTCCAAGTGCATGTATTCATAAACCTGACCGCAAAGAAATACAACGCCCATCAGTGCCGTGATCCCAAACCATTTGCGCAGTCCGGCCACGTCGTTCTTTTTAATTGCCGAATCGGCCTGGTGAATCACCAAACTACTCGAAATCAAAATCACCGTGTTAATTCCTGGTAACAGCAACTCTAACTTTGGAGTACCCTCTGGTGGCCAAACCGGAGCCACTGCCCGAAAAGTGAGGTAGGCCACGAATAGCCCAATAAACAGCGCACTCTCAGCAATGAGAAACATGAACAAACCAAAGATCCGCAGATCGGGGTGTTCTTCATGGCCATGGGCAACCTTTATAGCTTCAGCGGTGCTAGAGATTTGGATAGATTGGTTTTTGTTATCGATCGAACCCTGCATAAAACTCTGGATGGTAAAGGACTTTTGATATTTTGGTCTAACCAGCGATCGTTGCCAGTTGCTCTTCTTCTACTACCCCATAGTCATAAGGGCCAGTAGTGAGCACAGGCAACACCTCGAAGTTCTCAATTTCTGGTGGAGAGCTAGTCATCCATTCAAAAGTCAGAGCATTCCAAGGATTATCGGGAGCCTTTTCGCCTTTGAACCAACACCATAGGGCATTGACCAAGAAAGGCACTGTAGAAACTGCCAGTAAGTAGCTGCCCCAAGTACAAACTTGGTTCAGAGTTTGGAACTCTGGCGCATACATGGCAATTCGGCGGGGCATACCTTGTAAGCCCAAAATGTGCATGGGTAAGAACGTGACATTGAAACCCACAAAAGTCATTACGAAATGCACCTTGCCCCAGAACTCGCTATACATTCTGCCGATCGCTTTAGGATACCAGTGATAAATTCCGGTAAAGATTCCAAATACCGAGCCGCCAAACAACACATAGTGCAAGTGAGCAACTACAAAGTAAGTGTCATGAACGTGAATATCGAAAGGCACTGCGGCCAGCATTACGCCACTGATGCCCCCAACTACGAAAGTCGATAAGAAACCCATCGCAAAGAGCATCGGACTATTGAGGGAAATTTTGCCGCCCCACATGGTCGCCAACCAACCAAAGACCTTGATCCCGGTCGGTACCGCAATGATCATCGTAGTGATCATAAAAAACATCCGTAGCCAAGCGGGGGTACCGCTGGTAAACATGTGGTGTGCCCAGACGATTAGACCTAAGAAGCTGATTGCTAAGCTGGAATAGGCGATCGCTCCGTAACCAAAGATCGGTTTGCGGGAGTGGATCGGAATAACTTCTGAAATAATGCCAAAGAATGGCAGCACCATAATATAGACAGCGGGGTGGGAATAAAACCAAAACATGTGTTGGTAAACTACCGGATGACCGCCGCCAGTAGGGTTGAAAAATGCTGTGCCAGCCAATAGATCAAAAGAGAGCAGAATTAAAGCACCAGCTAAAATCGGCGTAGCGATTAAGATTAAGGCCGAAGTAGCAATCATGGCCCAACAGAACAAAGGCATTTGCATCATCCCCATGCTGGGTACCCGCATCTTAAGGATGGTGGTCATGAAGTTGATTCCACCCAAAATGGAGGAAGTCCCGCCTAAGAGCAAACTAAAAATCCAAATGGCTTCACCCACTTTACCCGTGGTCAAACTCAATGGTGGATAAGAAGTCCAGCCTGCTTGGGCGGTGCCAAAGTAGAAACTGCCGATCAGCATCACGCCAGCCGGGGGCAGCATCCAAAAAGCTACTGCGTTCAGCTTGGGGAATGCCATATCTCGCGCCCCAATCATTAAGGGGATTAAGTAATTAGCAAAAGCTCCAGTGCCCGCTGGGACGATCCACAAAAAGATCATGATCGTGGCGTGCATGGTGAACATGCTGTTATAGAGCGCCGGATCTACCAAGTCAGGATCGGGGGTGGCTAGTTCGGTACGAATACCTTCAGCCAACAACCCACCTATTAAATAGAAGAAGAAAGACATCACCATATATTGGATGCCAATCACCTTATGATCGGTATTAAAGGTGAAGTAGTCTTGCCAACGACGTTCGCCGTGGCCGTGGCTGGGAGATGCAGACTCCGCAACGGGTGGGAGAGAAATATTGGCAGTCATGTTTTAGATATCTAAGTGGATGTGGTTTTTGGCTTGTTGGTCACGTACCAACTTGGCGAGCATTTCAGTTTGGACACCCATCTCGCGGGCATAGGGAGCTAAGTACTCATGAGTTGGCATGGTGGCCGGGTTCATGGCTTTGATCGAAGCCAATGTACTCTTCATCACCGCTGACCCAGTAGTTTCAGCCGGTTGAACTTGGCTAGCCACCCAAGTATCGTAGTTTTCTTGGGTTTCGACGATCATATTAGTGACCATCGAACCGTGATAGCCACCACAGAGTTCGGCGCAGCGAATTGGGTAGGTGCCAACTTTGTTGGAAGTGAAGCGTAACTGAGTAATTTCACCAGGAATGGTGTCTTGCTTCAGGCGCAGTTGAGGAATCCATAAAGCATGAATTACATCATTGGCCTTGAGAGTCAGCTTAACTTCTTGATTTACCGGCACATGTAACTCGCCAGCGGTGATGTTGGTGTTGGGGTAGTTAAAGATCCAGGCATATTGCAAGCCGGTGACATTTACATTTATCGCTGCTTCTTTGCCTTGAGTCGCGGGAGAAGCACCAATACCGCTGGCAGTCATGCCCTCGATGCTTTTCATGTCCATTCCGGGCATTTCTGCGGCCATGGCCGAGTTTTTACCGCCGTGCATAGCGTGCATGTCGTTGGCTGCCGATGGATCGAAGCCGCCCATTTCGCCATAAATTTCAAAGCTGTATATAGAGATCCACAGCACGATTGCAGCGGGGATCGCCGTCCAGAAAATCTCTAGAGGCACATTGCCTTCGATCGCTGGGCCATCGGTGGTGTCGCCTTTTTTGCGGCGAAACATAATGGCCGAATAAACAATAACGCCCTGCACAATGATGAACAGGCCGGTAGCGATCGCCATCATGGCATTAAAAAGCGCATCGACGTGGGTAGCTTCGACCGAAGCTGCTACTGGCATTAAGCCGTTGTTGTAGCCGTACCAAAGGCTCACTACCGTCAGCAGAATTCCGGCGACCAGGGTCAGAATAGAATTTGGAATACTTGTCATGTTTTATATATACCGTATCGATCAGCTTGAAAAGTTCGCGAATCCAATGCACAGCAAATAAACACATGATTGAATGTCAGTAACACTCTAGCTCATGTAAACAGAATGCAATGTTTCCGGCATTACTGCTAATCTACCGCAGACTTTTGGAAAACTCCCTCATTTGTTAACAATCTTCAGAATTATTTAACTATCGCTTGCTTTCTAGCGACCTGATTGTTGCGATTTGTTAAGAGTTGAATTTACCTCCCGCGATCCCCAATAGGGAGTGCTAGCTTGTAATAACTTGTGACCGAATAAAATCTTTGACTAGTTTTGTTCTGTAAAATTCTGGGCATTCTTGTTAAAAGATTCCGTTGATTTTCTTCGCTATTTCTGTAGGGAGATACGGTGAAATCTGTTAAAAACGAAAATCACTTGCAAAATCCCTGCAAAGGCAAAAACATTGTAGAAGGCCGCTATGTCAGATTCCACTTTTACGCCGAATACTCAGTCTGTGACTGCATCTTTGCCCGTTAATGCTGCTCACAAAATCTATCAGTTGGTCTGGAAAATTGCGATCGCTACCTGGCTATTGATGGCCGTGGGTAGCGCCACCAGAGTGATGAATGCTGGTTTGGCTTGCCCAGATTGGCCGCTTTGCTATGGTCAGGCGGTGCCCCTCCAACAAATGAACTTGCAAGTTTTCTTGGAGTGGTTTCACCGTCTGGATGCTGGTCTGATTTTGCTGAGTACTGTGGCACTATGTGGTCGCTCTTGGTGGAGTCGAAAGTTTTTACCAGCTTGGCTACCAATAATGTCCATAGTGGCGCTAATACTGATTTTGGCACAGGCTGCTTTGGGCGCTTTTACGGTCACAGAGCTACTGCGGTTCGATATTGTCACAGCTCATTTGGGGACAGCTTTGCTGTTTTTTTCGGTGCTGCTGGCGATCGGCAGTAGTTTGTCAACAGCTACTGGCAGCAGTAGCAAATGGTTGACGGCCTCCGCTGGCCTCAGCGCCTTGCTGATCTATGGTCAGAGTTTACTCGGTGCTTTGGTGGGATCCCAGTGGGCTTTGCATCAATGTTTCGGCAATGACAGACTCTGTGGCGTGATGAATAGTCATTTGTGGGGCGTGATTCCAGCGACGCTGAGTGTGCTGGTGTTTCTGCTGCTGGTGTGGCGGACTGCTGGGCTGAGCAAAGTATTGCGGCAGCTTGGTGGTGGTGTGGCATTGCTGACTGTTTTGCAGATTGCTTTGGGAATGGCGACGTTTCGGCTGCATTTGCAGGCAGCGACTCTCACTGTGGCTCATCAATCGATCGGGGCACTACTTCTCGGAACCCTGGTTATTTTTACTACCCTGTCTTGGCGGATGGGGGATCATCCTCATCCCCCAACCCCTTCTCCCATCAAGGGAGAAGGGGAGCCAGAGCACAAATCAAAGTCTCTTGTTTCTTTTCCAGTGGTTAGTAGAAGCTAGCTGTTAAGTGTGAAACCTCTTCACTCGATCGCTTAATGACTCTCTCCTAATCAATTTCTCATCTACCTTCGTTTAGAGAACGACCCTAAATCATGCAAGATACGCTTAAGAATCTCAACTGGCAAGAAATCGTTCGTAGTTACTATCAACTCACCAAGCCCAGGATTATTCCTTTATTGCTGATTACCACTTCGGCTTCAATGTGGTTGGCGGGCGAAGGCACTGTAGATCCTTTGCTACTACTGGTCACGAATTTGGGCGGCACTTTGGCGGCGGCTTCGGCTCAGACGTTGAACTGTATTTATGATGGCGACATCGACTATGCGATGGAACGAACTCGCAGTCGTCCAATTCCTTCGGAACGGGTGCAGTCTGGTCATGCGTTGATTTTTGCGGCTGTTTTAGCCATTCTGTCTTTTTGGATGCTGGTGACTTTCGCAAATTTGGCGGCGGCGCTGTGGACTATGGCCGGGATCGGTTTTTATGTGGTGGTCTATACCCACTTTTTGAAGCGTCATACTAGCCAAAATATTGTGATTGGTGGTGCGGCGGGGGCGATTCCAGCTTTAGTTGGTTGGGCTGCGGTGACAGGCCATGTGAATTTGACGGCTTGGCTGTTGTTTGCGATCGTTTTTATTTGGACTCCGCCACATTTTTGGTCTTTGGCGCTGATGCTGAAAGATGACTATGCTAAGGTGGGGATTCCGATGTTGCCGGTGGTGGCTGGAGCCGAGGAA
>JAYUSV010000568.1:0-3067 GCA_043755495.1 Synechococcales cyanobacterium | reverse complement strand
TGAATCGTTTGCCAGTAATTGCACCGGTGAATAATCATCAGGTACAGCGTGGTCAATTGTTGGCGGTGCCGATTAATGTGGCCGATAGTGATGCTGATAAGTTGGTGCTCTCAGCTAGCAGTGATGCTGGGTTTGGCCTGCCAGATTTTGTTACTTTAATAGACAATGGAGACGGGACTGGTAGTTTGCAGGTTGCGGCGACAGCAAGTACTCTGCGTGGGGACTATGTAATTGAGGTGGTTGCTACCGAAGATCGTCCGGTTGCTTTGGGTGAGCTGCGTAGTGTTACTCGGAATTTTGTGATTACGGTGGATGGTGCTGGCGATCCGATCGATGCCCCAACCCATGTACCAACGCCTCGGCCAGTGGTAGCTGCGGTAAATCATCGGCCACTGCTGATACCTTTACCGCTGCAAACTGGGGATGAAGGGAAGCAGTTGAGGTTCCAAATTGCTGCCAGTGATCAGGATGGCGATTCGGTGATCTTTAAGCCTTTGGTAGCTTTGCCCGCTGGTGCATTCTTCGATTCAATTAAGGGAGTATTTAATTGGACTCCCGGCTTTAATAGTCAGGGTACATATGTTATTCCGATCGAAGTCAGTGATCCCTTTGGAGCCAAAGATGTTCAGAATTACACGATTCAAATTAGTAATGTGAATCGGAAGCCATCAATTGAGGTTTCGGCTAAGCCGGTGCAGGTGGGTCAGCTATTAGAGTTTATTGTGATTGGTAAAGATGGTGACTTGGGTAGCACTCTGACTTACAGCGCGATCGATTTACCACCAGGGGCTATTTTAGATGCCCAAACTGGGAAGTTTAGTTGGACTCCTAGCCCTGGGCAGCTTGGCGACTATGTGATTCCGTTTACGGTTTCGGATGGGGAATTGGCGGTGAGCAAGGCGATTGCGGTGCAGGTGTTTGGGGTGGTGCCGAATCCTTCGATTTTCTTTGATATTTCTCCGGCGCAGACTGTTACGCCGGGTCAGGCTTTGACAATTACTACTTTGGCGGGTGGTCTGGGACGAATCGATCGAATTGAAACATCGATCGATCACTCTATTGGGGTCAATATCACTGATGTGGTGATTAATAATGGTGGTGTGGCTAATATTAAGGATTTGGGCAACAATAACCGTCGCCAACAAATTACTTTTACTGCTCCTGGCCGTTATAGCTTTACAGCCGTAGCTACAGATGCCGATGGTCGTCAGGGATCGCGGACTCAGTTAGTCAAGGTCTTGGATACTACAGATACTTTGGCTCCTGATCTGGCTTTTGCGAATCTGCGTAATGGCGATAAGATTCAGTCTGCCACAGATTTGCTGGCTAAGGTGAGTGATGTGAATTTGGATGAGTGGAAGTTAGAGATTGCTCAGAATGGCGGCGGTTATCAGCAGCTATTTATTGGTCATGGGGCTGGTGATCAGCAAAGTTTGGGGCAGTTAGATCCCAGTAAGTTAGACAGCGGTTTCTATCGTTTGCGGCTGAGCGCGACAGATATTGGTCAGCGATCGACCTCAACAGAAGTAGCTGTTGAAATTGTTAATCCTGGTTTGCCCACTTTCCAAAGAAAAGAAACAGATGCGGTTGTGGATCTTGATGGAATTTCGGTGACTCTTGCTCGCACCTACAATGTTGCGACTGGTAAGTGGCAGTTTGGCTTAAGTGATGGTAATCCTAGTCAGGCTTTGGCTGTGACAGAGCCGTTGGTGGATGGTAGTAAGCTGTACTTTACTGCGCCGAATGGCGATAGGGCTAGTTTTAGCTTCCAGCCACAGCGGGTGCAAGAAGCTGGTTTGACTTTCTATCGATCGGCTTGGGTGGCTGATAATAATAAGTATGAGCTGAGCAGTAATCCGCTGCGGTTGTTGCAGGTGGGTAATGCTTATTACGACATGATTAGCGGTCGGGCTTATAATCCGGCAGATGCTGGGTGGGTTGGTGAGTATGCTTATCAGCTTAAGGATGGGAATGGTCAGGTCTATCGCTATAATGGTGCGGGGGAAATTAGACAGTCAATAAATGCTGCTGGTCAGACTTTACAGTTTGGTGCTAACGGTGTAATTAATTTGCTGACTGGTGAGGGCATTCAGATTGTGCGGGGGGCTGAGGGCAATTGGTTGAGTGCAGTGTTGCCGAATGGTGAGGCGATAAACTATAGTTATGATAAATCGGGTAAGTTGGTGAGCTTCCAGCAAGGGACGGCGACTAGTCGGTATGCTTATGATGGCGATCGATTGACGGCAATTGTAGAAGGCGATCGGACTGGCATTGTGATTGATGGCAATAGCACCAAGGCGATCGCGGCTGACTTAGGCGGCATTGGTAACTTTACAGGTGCTTCAGCTACAGTAGATTTTGGGGCTGGTGCTGAGCAGAACTATACTTTCACGGTGAGATCTGGGGAGCTGAGTGGTGGTCGGGTGTTGATTGGAGTGCGGTTGAGTGCGGGAACTCAATCGATCGCCTCTGGCGCAAGCGTAGCTATCGATGGTCTGACTGCGATTAGTACTAAGGATGGCTTAACGATCTATGAGATTAATAGTGCTGCGACTTATCGTTTGCGGTTGAATGGCGCTGGTAGCCAGACTTATCAGATCAGTTTGTTGGGTGATGTGAATAGAGATGGCCGGGTAGATGTGGTTGATTCTGAGGCTTATCAGAATAAAGATCTGCTGGCGGATGTGGATGGAAATGGGGTGATTGATCGAGCTGATGCTGAATTAATTGCTAGTAACTATGGCTTTGTGGCACAGCCCGGATTTGGCACTGGGGCTGGAAATATTGAGATTAAGAATGTGGCGATTAGTGAGATTGTGACCCCGGTAACTGGGGTGCCAGTATTGCCGGTGATTCCGCCTTCAGCGCTGGTTGGTTCTTGGTTGTTTGATTTAGCCGGGAAGCTGCCGGTGGGCGTGGGTAGTTTGAGTGATGCGGGCTGGCAGACTCAGGGAGATGTGGTGCTGAGTGGTCAGCGGGCAACTTTGGGTGAGGGAAATCTGCGGGTGGCGCGGTTGGGTAAGGCTTTTACTATTCCGTTAGGGGCGCAGACTCTGAAGTTTACGCT
>JAYUSV010000567.1:0-3068 GCA_043755495.1 Synechococcales cyanobacterium | reverse complement strand
CCCACCAAAGTCACCCCCGAAGATTTCAGCATCATATCAGCAATACCCACGATCGCTGGGAAACTCTGGGTCGAGATAATACCCAAAGCCATGTCATTAAAATTATCTGGAGATTGCTGTCTAGCTGGGAGCACCTATTACCTCAGTAATATTAATGGCTTTACAAATTGCCAAGAAAAACGATGAGCAAAATGACCGTACATGCACCAATCATAACCCCTCGTTCGCACACCGTTACAGAATGCAAATCGACAATCCTATCGATCACCCAAATTACCTTTGATTCCGCAAAGTTGCCAGCAACCGCTCTAAACCGACTTTACCGTATATCGGAGAATTGATCGAAAGAACGATCGGAGCCTCCTGAACTTTGGGTGGAGGTGGGTATGGTTGCTGCGGTTCTTCAATTGACTTGCTGACATCAGGATCGATCACTTCCCGACCTGCCACAGAAGTACCCGAATGCATTGGGGCAAAACTATCACGGATTGTAGATGGCTCATCGGCCACAGTAGCAATCTCTGATGGATGAGCCTTTGCGTATTCTGGCGAAGAACTGTAAAAATCAATCAAAGAATTTGGTGGCAGAACAGTATTGGGGGCGATCGATACATCAATCAGACTACTATCAGCACCCACACAAGATCTTTCTCCCACCTGGGTGGTACCAAAAACCAAAGTACCCATCCCCAAAATCACCCCATCTCCAATAAACAAAGTACCGGTATGGGCGTGTAAAATACAGCCTGCTCCAATACAGGCACCAACTCCCACAATAAGTTGACTGCCCGGATCAGCATGTAATAATACCCCACTAGCAATGTTCGCCGTTGGATGCACCGTTACATCGCCACTGATCACAGCAGGTCGATTAGTAGGTGGCATGGGCAGGGGAATCATTGGCCTAGTGGGATAAAGAGGGTCGGATCAAAAGCGTGGCTAGCAGCCACACTTATACACAGACTACTTAGCAGGACGATGAATCACTTTTTCTGCTACCCGTTTCTTGGCTTTTTGGTCTACACCAATTACCCGAATAAACGATTTTGGTCGCTCACTAATAATCGATTCCAAAGAACGGACAATCGCCGCAGCACTGCTACCAGCTACTTGACCGCCAGTTTCCCAAGCATTGCTCTTATAGCGACGCTCATCGGCAAATTCGGTCATAATCACACAGCCCTGAGCCACAACGCGAGAGATCGCCTCTACTGCATCGACCGACAGAACTGCACTGCTCGCACTGCCACCGTAGCTTTTGTTGCCACCAGTGCTAAAGCTGGCGCTACTGCCATTGCTGCTGGCTGCTGCACCGATCGGCTGGCCAGGACGATGAACCACTTTTTCAGAGATTCTGCGCCGCGCCTGTGGATCAATACCGATTACTCGCACATAACCATCAGGGTTATTAGCAATACAGTCAGAAATTGCGCCTAAAATAGCACCTTCAGACTGAGATTCAATTTGACCGCAGCTAGTCCAAGAGCTGGTTTGGAAACGACGCTTATCAGCAGTTTCTACACCTATTTTGCAGCCTTGATTGATCAATTGACGCACAATAGTTACCAGCTCAGAGCCAGCGTTAGCAGTGCTGGCTGGAGCAGCACCTGCGGAGCTAAAAGAAGTGCTGACGCTACGAATCTCTGATTGACCAGGTTGGTCACTAGGACGTTGAATAATAGTTTCTAATACTCGACGCTTGGCGTTAACATCGATACCAATTAAACGAACATACTCACCGCTATGCTCATGCAAGCAAGTCTCTAAGCTGCTTAGAATATCGCCTTCGTTGTTGGAATTAAACGGTGAGCAGCTCATCCAAGAACTGACCTGGAACCGACGCTTATCAGCGTGCTCGGTGCCGACACGATAGCCCTGAGCGAGCAAGCGGCGGACGTTATTAACCACGTCGGGGTGAAGTTTTAAATTATTACGGTTATACATAGTATTTGAAGTATCTATAGTTTCTGCATGGACAGGCGAATCTAGACCCGAAGAATCCATTCCTGGTAAACCGGTTAGCGGCGTTGCCGGTTGATAGGCTGAATCATTAGCATTTTGCAGCGGAGTAATACATTCGATATCATCGGCGCAGCGATAGCCAGAGCGCAGAGAATCGTTAATACTGATTACATGGGAGGCAAACTTGCGATCGGCAGGTTGAACATCTGATAATCGATCGGCTTGATGCTGAGAAGTGATAATCGATCCCGAAGGTACAAATTTACCCGGCGGAATTTCTACGTCCTGAATCAGGGCGTGCATCATTACAATGCAACCGTCGTTGATTCTGGCGTTGAACACAGTAGAACGAAAGCCAATAAAGCAATCGTTACCCACATAAGCCGGGCCATGAATCAGCGACATGTGAGTTAGGGAAGTATCATTCCCCACCCAAACCGAGTAAGATTCGCCATCGTCTCCTACTACCCGACCCTGCTCCAGACCGTGGATTACTACTCCATCCTGAATGTTGCTATTCGCACCAATTGCAAAAGGAGTGCCTTCATCAGCCCGGATCGAAGTACCGGGCGCAATCATTACCTTCGCCCCAATCCGCACATCGCCAATGATATTAGAAAAAGCATGGGCGTATGCCGTGGGGTGAATATCTGGCTCGGCTAAGCCACTAGACCACGGCGTGGGCGGGGCTGCGGCGGAATTACTCCGAACTGCCACCATTATTTCCATCCTCCTTATATAGGCACACTACAATTACCCAGCATCTTTTTTGCTGTAGAGCGATCGACTGCCCAAATTAACGGTGTCGATAATCCCTACTACTGCTGCGTCTAAGGAACGGTCTTCATATCCAGAAACTTTCCGAGCAGCGCTACCAATACTGATCAACACCCACTCACCAATTCCTGCTCCCACTAAGTCAGCAGCTACCTCGTACTCGGGCAGCGTTTCGCCATTTTCGTCCATATACTGGACAAACAAGAGCTTGACGCTACCTAAACTAGGATCTTTGACTTAGTGGGAGCAGGAATTGGTGAGTGGGTGTTGATCAGTATTGGTAGCGCTGCTCGAAAAGTTTCTGGATATGAAGACCGTTCCTTAGACGC
>JAYUSV010000566.1:0-3070 GCA_043755495.1 Synechococcales cyanobacterium | reverse complement strand
CCACCAAAGCAATCACCACCTTGGGCATCGATCGAATTAACCTTTGCAGATCTAGAACATTCAACCGGGGTACTCCAGCGGCATCGGCATAGCCGCCGTGAGTGCGCACCGATTGATCGCCCCCCGAGCAAAACGCATATTTGCCATCGGTGTGGGGGCCAGCCCCAGTCAATAACACCACACCGATCTGGGGGTCTTCGCGGGCATCACAAAACGCCGCATACATTTCGTTGACAGTTTGGGGACGAAAGGCGTTACGTTTTTCGGGGCGATTGATGGTGATTTTGGCAATGCCGCCGATTTTCTCGTAGAGAATATCGGTGAAGGCGACCGCCGTTTGCCAGGTTTCCATGTTTTTTGATCTAGCGGTGAGAACTGCGAGTATAGCGACCTTTACCAATTGCTTGGATGCTGACACTGCCAACACCACTAGATCTAATGCCGATTGCCGCTGCTGCTGCTGGCGAAAGATCAATGATTCTGCCCCGAATGAACGGGCCCCGATCGTTGATTACTACTACGGTCGATCGGCCATTGCGAGTGTTGGTAACTCTTACTCTGGTACCGAAAGGAAGGGTTTTGTGAGCGGCGGTATAACCACCACCACTGTTATAAAAAGAAGCTTGGCCAGATTCAGCTAATGCCGATAAAGGAGCAAAAGCGGTGCCCACAACGATGGTGGTTAGAGCGGCTAGTAGACGTTTGTGGAACATAATAAAAATTGATTGAACTTGGTAGATTAAATTATTTGAAGTTAACGACGGCCTTTGCGTTTGTTTGAGCCATAGCTCAATACATCGACCCGGACTTTGCCGACACCGCTGCTTTTGATCCCCACTGCTTCAGCGGCTGCTGCGGATAAATCAATGATTCGTCCGCCAGTAAAAGGGCCGCGATCGTTGATAGTCACAAGGGCACTTCTACCACTCCGCAGATTGGTGACTCTGACTTTGCTGCCAAAAGCTAAGGTGCGGTGAGCTGCTGTCATCCCCTGTGGATTATATCTCTCTCCGGTAGCAGTGAGCGAACCGCCTTCGCTGCCATACCAAGAAGCTTGACCAGTTTGGGTAAATAAGACGGTTTCTTTGGCAGGGGCTGTTGTGGTGGTATCGGGAGAAGGTGTGGTGGTTGCAGAAGGACTGGGCTGAGGATTAGGTGCGATGATGCTGGGTCTGGGAGTTGGTGTGATTATTACGGACGAACTGGGTCTGGGGTTTGGTCGTGGATTGATGATTGGTGTGACTGGCTCGGAGCTAGCTGGTGCTAGCTGAGTGCTAATGATAGTTAGAGCCGCCAAACTGGCCGCATAAATTTTATATTTCATGAAATGTTTTATTAAGATTTAGACACATTTTGGTTTTTGCCACAGTACCACACTGATTGCCAAAAGGGTATTTGCTCCATTGTCTGGGTGGTTTTGCGGTAAGATCTGAGCGACCAAAATTCAGCTAAAAGTCGAGACAGTACATGGACTATCAATCAGCAGGCGTAGATGTAGTAGCAGGCCGATCGTTTGTCCAGCAAATTCGGGGTTTGGTCGAAAGCACTCATCGCCCAGAGGTATTGGGCGGCTTTGGCGGTTTTAGTGGCTGTTTTGAGTTGCCCGAGGGCTATCGCAAGCCGGTGCTGGTTTCGGGGACAGATGGGGTGGGTACAAAGCTAAAAATTGCTCAGGCGTTGCAAAGGCATGATTCGATCGGCATTGACTTGGTGGCAATGTGTGTAAATGATATTTTGACCTGCGGGGCGGAGCCGTTATACTTTTTAGATTATTTGGCGACCGGCAAGCTGGAACCAGCGGCTTTGGTGCAGGTGGTAAAGGGGGTAACAGAGGGCTGTGTACAGGCGGGCTGCGCGCTATTGGGTGGCGAAACTGCCGAGATGCCCGGTTTTTATCAGCCCGGAGAGTATGATTTGGCTGGTTTTACGGTAGGTGTGGTGGAAAAAGATCAAATGATCAATGGTGCACAGATCGAAGTGGGAGATGTGGCGATCGGCCTCGCTAGTAGCGGTTTACATAGCAATGGTTACAGTTTGGTGCGCAAGATTATTGAAACAGTGGGAGCTAGTTGGAACGATCGACCAGCAGAGTTGGGTGGTCTGACCGTAGGTGAGGTGTATCTAACTCCGACGCAGATTTATGTGCAGACTATTTTGGCCGCAAAAAAGGCGAATCTGCCAATTCGGGGGATGGCACACATTACGGGTGGCGGCTTGCCAGAGAATTTGCCGCGCTGTTTGCAGCCTGGTTTGGCGGTGCAGGTCGATCGATTGAGTTGGCCAGTGCCTGAGGCTTTTCGCTGGTTAGCAAATCAAGGTCAGGTATCTGAGCGCGATATGTACCACACCTTTAATATGGGGATTGGTTATGTGGTGATTGTGCCTGGTTCTGAGGCTGTATCGGTCTTAGATTGGTTTAAGGGTCAGGGAGTTACAGGATATTCGATCGGCGCAGTAATTACTGGCAATGGCGAATTGTTCGGGATTTCAGCTTAGGTATGCTCTCTACTTGAAAAAAGTAAGGATAGCCCTGGTTCTCTGAGTTTTGCAAAATCCAAGTTAAGATCAATGCAGAGTTGACATACTCCCACCGCCAAGCTGATTACGGCTATGCCGGGGTTAGTAACTGAATCAAAAATATTAACTAATATTTTTCAATATTACTCATTAATGATGCTAAGATAGCAGCATGAGCAAGTTAACAATATCAGAAGCCGCAAAATTAAAAGGGGTAGCACCTTCTACCCTTCGTAGATGGGAAGCTGAAGGCAAATTAACTCCTGAGCGGACTCAAAATGGCCACCGTCGTTATGACATGGCTGCTTTATTAGGAATTAAGGCTGAGTTATCATACACCATCGGATACTGTCGAGTGTCTAGCCACGATCAGAAAGATGACTTAACCAGACAGAAACAGGTGACAGAGCTTTACTGTGCTCAGCATGGTTGGCAGTTTGAAATCATTGAAGATTTAGGCAGTGGGCTGAATTATAATAAGAAAGGTCTGAAAAGGCTGATTAGTCTAATTTGTGAATCGAAAGTCGAAAGATTGGTTGTTACCCATAAAGAT
>JAYUSV010000565.1:0-9261 GCA_043755495.1 Synechococcales cyanobacterium | reverse complement strand
AACTGTTGGTAGAGTGGGAGCTAAGCGACGTACTTCGGCTTCTAATATTGGCTCCAAGCGACTCAAGAGCAGTTCATTTACTTCTGGTAGTGAGAGCTTTTCTGATTCGGGGCGGGTCAGGAGAGCCGATCGATTGATCCAAGGAATACTCAAAACTTGTAAACAACCATTTTTAGTCTCAATCCGATGAGTCATCAGCTTATCGGCCACAATCACTCCCGGCACCCCCAATGTTCGGTAAATCGAAAGACTGGCACCGCCCTGACCCTGAGCATGTTGGTCGTGATTGCCTACCAGTAGAATCAGGGGAATATCGTAATCTACCAAGCGCCGAAACTCACTGGCAAAAACTTCTTGAATATAGGGGGCCGGAGTGGCGTCGGGGAAGGCATCGCCACCAAACATTACTAGGTCTACTTGGTCTGAGATGGCCCGATCGATGCAAGTTGCCAACGATTTACCAAAATCTTCTAAGCGGGTATTTAGACCAGTAAATGGATTGATTCGTCCATGGGCAAAGCCACTACCCATGTGAATATCAGACAAATGCAGAATTTTCATACACTAATAAGGAGGGGGAGTTAGCAAAGAAACTGCTATTGCACCAGTGAATTTATCTAGATTTAATTTGCCGGATTCATCAAATCCACCTTGCTCAGAAAACAATCGATCAAGTCTAAATCGATGATAATTGATTACTAACTGTTTAAAAGGCAATAAATTGTTCACGCTGTCTCCATAAAGCTTACTATGCAGTGCTGGTAACTCATGCCAAGGACAGCTCATATTATGGTGATGAGCATTGTGATAGCCAAAATTAAGAAATAGTAGGTTAAGCAAGGGATATTTAACAGAAGTTAAGGTAGAAAAAGTATTCTTTTGTTCGTATGCTCGATCAAGGTTAGGAAATTCTCCTCCTAAAATCACATATTCATAAGTATGTTGAAATGCATCTATAAAACGCTCTGAATTCACAAATGACGTGTAAGCAATAAAATATAGTAGTATGGCTTTCCATGAGGCGATGGCAAGTAAGCAAAAAGCTGCGCTCCTTAGTGTAGCTATAGTAATGCTGCGACCTAATAAAGGTTTTTTATTCTCAGTTACCAACGGGTCAAAAATAGTTCGCCATCGCAGCTCAAATTCTATTAGTGGAAAATACAGCCACTCTGCAGCATAGTAAATCCATTGTAGCCAACGAGGAGTTTTTTGATTAACATGTTTAGAAAGATCAAACCTGATCACATCAACATGTTTTAAGTGATGGTTGAAGTGATGAGTAACCATGATTTCCCATGGTGTATAGCAAGCCCCATTTACATGAGTCATTACTATCCCCCAGAAAGCATTAAGCTCACGAGATTTAAAAATACTGCCGTGAATAAATTCGTGAGTCAAGGAAGTAGAAATGACCAAACTGTGCGCAATGAATAGTGTGCCTAGTACATTCAGCTGCCAGGATGGCGAAATAATCCAGGCTATGCCCAAACTGTACATACCAAAAACATAAGCGATCGCAGCAATATTTTGAAATTTAGGCGAAATCATATAAAAAACCTTGCAAACAGTATTACTTAAGAACAATTTGACAAATACACCCATATTTCCTTAGAGATGGCCATAAATCAGGATAGATCTAATCCTTTGGTAATACCTCTATTACCCAAAAAGCTAGCATTGCTACTCCTAATGGCAAAGTAAGATTATCAAGGCCGAACTGAGAAAGCGATTCTAGTAACACTGCTATTATTGCAACTGGAATGCCCACCAGCCAAACAATCGGTAGATTACCATTGGCAACATATAAAATGGCGGTCGTCATTAGATAGCTCACAAACATTAAGGTAGCTGTACCTTCTATGCTTTTAGCATTCCCCCAAATCTGGTAGGGATAACGACCCCAGCGCTGCCCAATGATTGCTGCCAAACCATCTCCCCAAGCCATTACTAGTATTCCTAGTACTGCATACTCAGGGTGGTGTAAAGGCCAAAAAATGGCGATGAGCAAGCCCATACTTACCGAGTAAAAAAAGGTGCCATAGCTTTTACGTCCGACACTATTTACCCCCGGTAAAATCGGTAGCCAGTAAGATATCAAAGTAATTATTCCGGCCAACAGGGCGGAAGCAATGCCCACCCAAGCTGGAAGTTGTAAGAACCAAGCTAAGGCAATTACATTACCAGTGCCGATATGCACAATTTTGCGGGACTGCTCTGCCGAAAACCATTGCCAGCGATGGCCAAGTTCAGCTAGAAGGACGATCGAACCCACAAAAAGTGGGACTAGAGCGATGCGAAACCAGAGGGGTAAAAAGATTACGGACATTCCGAAGTTAGTAGTGAGTGCCAGATTTACGATGGTGTATGGCAGTAGTGCCGGTGTTGTTTTGGACTCGGCCTCGATCGACCGTAGCATATAGCAACCAGTGATCACCGCATTCCATGCGGCTCTCGACGGTGCATTCTAAATAAGCCAAGCCATCAGCCAAAATAGGGCAGCCATTTTCGGCTGGTGTGGTTGCGATGCCCACAAACCGATCTTCACCTGGAGTGAATGGTTTCAGAAAATGCTTCATCACACTGATATGTTTTCCTTGTTCTAGCACGTTTAATACAAATTTACCACCATTGTGTATCAAAGATTCGATCGCTCGTTCTTTGGCTACAGCCACAGTTAATCCCGGCGGACTAAAGGTGGCTTGAGATACCCAGGAAGCCAACATGGCGCTGGCCACCTCATTTTGTTGCGCAGTGACGATCGACAGTGAACCCACTACTCGCCCCACTGCCTGGGCTACTCGATCGTTTTGGGACTGGGTGAATTGAGCTTTGGGAGCCGCTGCTTTTTTTGTTTTTTTCAATGCCTGGGCAAAATCTGTGCCGACTTCTTCGCATTCTTTCAAAATTTGGGCAGTGGGCTTAAACTTGACTCTGATTGGCTCAAAGCCAAATTTGTAGCCTGCATCTTTCAGCTTGGTTTCTAGAAGGTCGATCGCTTCGCCACTCCAGCCAAAGGAACCAAACACTCCAGCCAGCTTATTTTTCTCAGCAGTTGCTAAAACCACTCCCAAAGCAGTCTGTACTGGCGTGGGAGCATGACCACCTAAAGTTGGTGAACCCATAATAAAACCCTGACAATCGGCTACTGCCTTGCGTAATTCGGTAGGTTCTACAAATTCACAGTTAATGGAGTTTACCGCTACTCCCGCTTTAGTAATCCCTGCCGCGATCGCCTGTGCCACGGTGGCGGTGTTGCCGTATGCCGAAGCATAAATCAAGGCCACCGAAAGTTCTCGCTGACTCTGTTGCTGACTCCATTGCCGATAGAGATTGGTTAATTCTTTCAATCCATATTTCACCAACTGACCATGACCAGTGGCATAGGTACTGATATCTAAAACAGCGATTTTATCGAGGGTGGCCAAAATCTGTCTGGCCACCGGAGCCATTAAGCAATCAAAATAATATCGCCGATCTTCTAGCAAGCTTTCCCAGCCTTCATCTAAAACTTGATCGCTGGCGACGTGACAGCCAAAGAGCTTATCGCTAAACAAGATCTTGGTGGCTGGATCATAAGTAAGCATTCGGTCGGGCCAACGAGGGGTAGGAGCCAGTACAAATTCCAAAATATGGCCGTTTCCCAGATCTATTGTCTCATCATTCTTAATGATGCGGATATTTAGATCCGGTTTTTCTAAAATACTGCGCAGGGCGATCGCCCCTGGATTGGAGCAAACTATTTGGACTTGGGGCAATAGTTCCAACAATTTTTGGACAGTCACAGCCCGGTTGGGATTCACATGTCCCAGAATAACGAAATCCACCGCTTGCAGTTCGGTCGGGCGATCACCTAAAAAGATCTCGGTAAAGGACTCTCCTGGCGGATCAATCAGTGCCGTTTTTTCGGCTTTAATTAAGTAAGAATTAGCTGTGGTACCTCGTTCCAAGGCATATTCAATTTCAAACTTGAGTCTTTCCCAAGTTCTCGATCGCCAAACATTGGTATCAATAGCAATAGGGCTGACGCGCAGATCGCGGGCTTTGATGTGGGTCTGGCTCATGATGGTGACGGAGAACGACTAAGCCTCCATCGTACCAAATTCCCCAGGGCAGGTTGGTTCAAAAGATTTGAACTCTTAATGATTACCAATGGCAACTTCAATCATTTCGGAGTCATCCTTGATAGGTTCAGCTTCGGTGGTAACAAAACTTGGCACCTTGTTAGTAAAAGCAGCTTCTGGGAAATATGGCTGTAAAGCAGCTTGAAGCTGATGAAACCAAATTTCGGCAGTGGTTACAGTAGTAAAGCCTGCATACTGGTGGATAGAGATCCGAATTCCTTCGCCGACCAACAGGTTTAAGCGGCGCACTGAGGGCTTTTCTACTTGTATTAAGCTATTGATGAATGGATCTGGTTCTTCTGCTTCAAAGCCAGTAATTTCGTCAAAATTTAACTTTAAAACCTCCCCTGCTTGAAATTGCTGAGTGATGGTGCGATCGACAAAATCGAAAATAAAAGATTCTTGTTCGGCTTCGTGTTCAAAAACTAATTGGCAAGATAAGTCCAATACTGCTTCGATCGGCTGCACCACGGATTGCAACATTTCGGGTAACTCTTGGTGCCCAGCAGCATAAATTTCGGTGGAGACTGGCAGCTTATACCAAGCAGACTGGTCAGTAAATTCTGTTGATTTGAGGTTGAAATTTAGCGAGAGCAACGCCGGAAACAAGTTCATGGTCAGATCCGGGATTTCTAGGCGCAGGCTGTTGATGGTGGATCGATCGAAGGTCTGAGCTTTTTTGGGAATCACGGCCAGCGGCTGTTTTTTAATGGTGTCGGCAGCCTGATCAAAAGTCCAGCTAATCTTACGAGTTTTTAAGAGCTGAATAGCGCCGAATGTTCCGCTGACTCCTGCTAACCAATACAGACCGAAATAAAACATGGTGGTATCACCATCGGCTTGCAGATTTAACTGCTGAGCCGGAACCTCGGGCAAGTAAACATCTTCTTTGCGAATTACCCGACCCCAGAAATTACGCTTGACTTGGCAATCCATTATGCCCACATTTTCTTTACTAGCAGTGCAAACTGCGGTAGCGGGCAGTAGGTTGGATCCAGAAACTAATGAGGCAATGCCGGGACAGCAGGCTGAAATGATTACAGTGGCTTGCAAAGCTTTAATTACCCAGGGGTTTGCGGCCTGTCGAGGGCTGCTGTGGGCAACTAAGCGAGTTTCAGTTTGTTCGGCGATCGACCAATGAGACATGATGGCTGGGAAATGCTATTTTGCTTAGCTTGCCCAAAATCTGTGGATCGGGATCAATTTTATGCTGGGGCTGATGGTGGTGGAGTCACTTCACGGGGGCTGAGGTTGGCTTGGTCACGGAATTCGCGTTTTGCTCGATTATCTTAGATTACGGTAGAGTTGCGGGCTTTATAGCCGATCGGAATCATAGGCGCAGACGAACAGATTAATTCACTATCTCTGCAACCAATTTACGGCCATCAAACCTGGGATTTGTTCAAAATCTTTTTGATTGCCAGTTGCTAGTGTTGCGCCCAGAGAAAGTGCAATGGCCGCAATACGCAGGTCTTTTTGCAACCGGTTTTTGCGAAGAGTAGGATAATTTCTGAGTAGTTGTTTCAAGCAGGAATCAGCATCTGGTGTAAAGTCTAGTATTTCAACAGTCTGTAAATAACTCACTGTTGTCGAGAGTTTGGCATATATCTCGATCAACCGATCAACCTGTTTTGGATCGTTGGCTCGACTGACCCAACCATTGAACAATTCTTGAACTGTAATAACTGTGATTGCCGCTCCGTAATACTTGGCATTTTCAATGACGCTGGGATCTCCACGAAGAATATAGGAGGTATGGTCTGTATCCATAATGTAGCTCGGCATTCCATCCACATCCTATAAGTAGTAAGACGGGTCAACTTCCGTCTCATCACCTGAACTACTGGCAGCCTGTATCTCCTCCATGATTTCTAAAAAATCCACATCATCTTTAAATACACCAGCATATTTCATCCAAGCGGGGCTAACATTTTTCGATGGAATATCCCAATCGATCGCCTGGATATTTTGCAGCCTATCTAGAAAATTCTTTTGGAGTTGAGAAACAGCAGATTCTTGGCTATCAGCTTCTACATAACAAGTAGGAAATTCTAAAACCGAGGCAGAGAAACTTCCTGAAGCTAATGTTTCCACCAGCAACGTAACCTTAAACGGCGAGGTATTCGTAACAGATCGAGATTTAAAATTGATTGACATATAGCAATTCCTCCTCAAAGATAGCATTCCTAAGTCTTATATGAGACGGGACTCTAAATCAAGCCATGTTTTCGAGCCTGCTCATGCTCATGAAACTTTGCTGACCGCTTGAACTAAAATTGATTATACCCGAAACCCAGCAATGGCTGTTTGGCAAGGGCCAGCGGCAAATATAGTGCCGTCGTCGTCTCGGTAGAAGTTGGTGCCCCATTTAGTCAAGACATTGGAGCTGCCGAAGCCGCAATTTTAGCCACTTGGCAAGATACCATCGCTATTCGACTGCCGATCGAACTACAGCCCCCACCATGGCAATCATCAGCACCAGGACAGCAAATTCGTTCATTTCTCCAAACCTGGGCAAAAGCCTCCATCCTGCCACTGGTAGTATTTATTGATGAGATTGATTCTCTCCAAGATATTGTTTTAGTCTCTATTTTACGACAACTGCGGGATGGCTATACTAATCGCCCTCACGCCTTTCCTCACTCTCTCGGATTGATTGGTTTAAGAGATGTGCGAGACTACAAAACGGCATCAGGCGGTAGTGAACGGCTGCATACTTCCAGCCCCTTTAATATCAAAATAGAATCTTTGACCCTGCGGAATTTCAACAGCAAGGAAGTTGTTGATCTCTGTCAGCAACACACCTACGATACTGGCCAAGTCTTCGCTGCTGAAGCCACTCAGCTTATCTTTGATCTCACTAATGGTCAGCCTTGGTTAGTCAACGCGATCGCTCGTCAGCTTACCGAAGAGATTACCCCCGCACCAGAGATAACTATTACTTCAACGATGGTCGAGGAAGCTAAAGAAATCTTAATTCGCCGTCAAGATACTCATCTGGATAGTTTGGCTGAACGATTGCGAGAAGATCGGGTTAAGGCAATTATTGAACCAATGTTGGCTGGTTTAGATTTGGGTAATATTCCTAATGAAGATATTCAATTTGTCCAAGATTTAGGGCTATGTCACATAGATCCTTTAGGTGTTTTGACGATCGCTAATGCGATTTATCGAGAAGTTCTTCCGCGAGTGCTCACCGCCACGCTGATGGCGGCAATGCCCCAAATTACCCCGAGCTGGCTCACACCCCTAGGAGAATTAGATCTCGATCGACTGCTCCAAACTTTTTTGGATTTTTGGCTACAACATGGCGAAGCCTTGCTAAAAAGTGCTTTTTATCCAGAAATTGCCCCCCATTTAGTGTTAATGGCTTTTTTGCATCGAGTGATTAATGACGGTGGCACCCTAGAGCGAGAATATGCGATCGGGAGAGATCGGATGGATTTCCAAGGGCGAACAGTGATAGTGATTAGAGCCTAGAGTTGCTGCGCTATCACTGGAATTCTTTTACCCCCTCGCAGGAATTATTAGCGGCGGCGTTCATCGAGTTTTGCGTAGACAGCACGTAAATCCACATGGTGATGAGCCAAAGCCACCAAAGAATGATAAAAAAGGTCAGCCACCTCCTCAGCAATTTCAGCAGGCTGATTATCTTTGCAGGCCATCACTACTTCAGCAGCTTCCTCGCCAATTTTTTTCAAAATTTTGTTATCACCACCCTCAAATAAACTGGCAGTATAAGATCCAGGCCGGGGCTGATCACGTCGATCGACTATCACACTATATAGATTGGACAAAGTATCCGCAGGCGGCGCAAGCTTACCCCCCTCCACTTGATGGAAACAGCTTCTTTCACCAGTATGACAAGCCACATCCCCCACTTGCTCCACCGTCACTAGTAAAGCATCACTATCACAGTCGTAACGCAGACTGCGCACTTTTTGCAAATGCCCAGAAGTGGCTCCTTTGTGCCAAAACTCCTGGCGCGATCGGCTCCAAAACCAAGTCTCATTGGTCTCAATCGTCTTCAGCAAAGATTCTTTGTTCATCCAAGCCATCATTAAAACAGTGCCATCTAAATAATCTTGGACGATCGCTGGGACTAAGCCTTGGTCATTGTATTGGATCGAATCAACGGGGATGGTGGTCATAGCAAGAAGAGCATAATTTCAGAGAGATCATCGCATATTCTGGGGTTGATCAGGTTGTCGATTGTGACTTTGATGTCCCAAATATCATTCATTTCAATCAGTCAATAAAAATATTTCTAGTTGTAAAGCTGGGAACTTCCGAAAATCAAATCGCATCTTACAACATATCAGGAAAAATAAAAGCTCTTACGATTGCTGAACCTAATCGTAAAAGCCGTAGGTTAAGCCCGAAGGCTTACATCCTCATTTTCATTACGACGGCGGCTTGTTGTAAGCAAGATTCGCCGTTAATTGAGCAAGGTAAATAGGAAATTGCTTTCTCTATCTATCAAACTCGATCCTTAGCACTTTAACATAAACCATCTTCATTCTTGGGACAATACTATGAAAATCATCAAAGCATTACTAGTTTTCGCTACCTTAGTTAGCGCTCCAATTACCCCAGCTTTTGCCAGCAATAATAAGGTCGAAATCTTGGGTGCTAGCTATGGGGGTAGTGGTTGCCCTGCCCAATCTGCTAGTGTTAGTGTCAGCCCCGACGGTCAAGAATTAAGCATTTTATTTGATAAATTTATCGCCGTAGGTAACAATGCCAGCCAGAGCCGCAAAAGTTGCAACCTGAGCATTCCGATTCAAGTTCCCCAGGGATACCAAATTTCTTTGTATGACGCCGATTATCGCGGCTATGTAGCTCCTTACACTAAGGCTGCACTCCGCGCCGAATACTTCTTTGCTGGCAACAGAGGCCCAGTTTTTCAAAGAACCTTTAATGGCGAAGCAAACTACAATGTTCGGGATAAACTAGCCACCGTAGCAAATGTTTGGTCTGTCTGTGGCGACAGCGTAAATATGCGAGTCAATGCCTCCATGAGTGCACGCGGTCAGGGCATGGCCACCGTAGATTCCTTCGATTTATCTCATCGTGGTTTGGTCTATCACATCAAGTACCGCGCTTGCCGCTAATCAACTTTAATTTGGGATTGCTCGCT
>JAYUSV010000564.1:0-9313 GCA_043755495.1 Synechococcales cyanobacterium | reverse complement strand
TGCTCTAGTTCCGTTGGTGTCATTGGTGTGTCCTCCTTCGCTTCCTAGCTTATCACCATCAAAGCACCCTCTATCTCTTCTGACCTGAATACTTACGGTTAAACGTTCTGGGCTGGCACAGTGTGAACGATTTACATCAAAGAGCCGCATTTGCTGAGTTCTCCCAAATAATTCAGGAGAATATCGTAGAAGTTGCTAAATTCTTGCGTTGGGATTTACAGCAAATTTCACTGGAGACAACTACCTGTTGGGCGATTGTCAATGGCAAAATGGCTTCTAATTCTGTGCACAATCATCCCAACTCTATTTTGAGTGGAGTTTACTACTTGCAAGCTCCTGAGAACTGTGGTGGGATCTTCTTCTCCGATCCCCGACCGGCTTCTCAAATGTTAATTCCGCCAGTAGAAGAGTTTAATTTGTGGACTTTTCCTAAGGTTAGCTATAAGCCTCATGCCGGTACGATGTTACTGTTTCCGAGCTGGTTGTTACATGGAGTAGAAATGAACATGAGTGAAGAACTACGGATCAGTTTGAGCTTCAATATTGGCATGAAACCAAACCAGCCCGACTTCTAAAAGTCGAGCTTTGGTTGGTCAATTTGGTAAGAAGTCCGACTTCTTACCGAATTCTTAAGCAAAAACGAATTGACCAGGGTTGCTAGGAGTTAGGGAATTTGCTTGGATTCCTTTGAGAATGGCTAATGTTTGACCGCTAAAGCTGATCGAAGTATCAGCCCCAACCTGCGCTAGCACTACGTTAGTAGCGTTAGCACCGACCCCTTGCAAGCCAATTACATCAGTACCAACCTGGAAATCCAGCACCGTATTGGCAGCAGTCGGCAAGTCGCCACTAGCAATCCAGAATTGGTCTACGCCAGCACCACCAGAGAGCAGATTACCACCGCCGGTGCCAACGAAGAACTTGTCGTTGCCATCGCCACCTAAGGCACGACCATTGGCGCCTAGGAAAAAGGTGTCATTACCGGCTGCACCAGCGGCGCGATAATCTTTGGCTTCAGTGGCCTCAAATTCATCATCACCAGTACCACCGAAAGCTCGATCGGCATCAGCAATAAAAATAGTATCGTTACCACTGCCGGTATCAACCCGGTTGTCACCCGCTGAATTGCCAGCGATCGACAAATCTACCCTGTCATTACCAGCACCAGTAAACACTTGGTCATTGAAGCCATCCAGACCAGGGGTAACGCCCGCAACAAAATCATCTGTGCCAGTTGTTCCCGATACCTGGGAGACTATGGCCAGCGGCTTTGCTAGTTCTAGAATGATCGATTCATTGTTGTCAGCAGCAGTAGCCGATCGACCAGAAGAAAAGGAGAAGTTGTTATCGTTAGCAACCAAAAGAGTGTTGTTGTCCAGCACCAGCACATCTTCGATCGTCACAAAGGGAAAAGTGAATTTAGTGCTGCCATCTTTGTTCAAATCATTGGGGTCTTGAACATTCAACAGATCCACTACTTCTTCTTTGTACACATTGCCGTTGGCATCTTTTTTGGTGATATCAACTTTAAAGATCCTCTTGAACAGAGCTGTAGCCCCCTGGCCATTATCTCGTTCGATGACTAGGTATTCGTTTTTGTTGATGACCGTGAAATCGCCGATCGCGTTGCTAGCCGACTCCAGTTTGTAGGAACCGAGTTGACCTCGATATTTTTGAGTCGCTACATCAAACTCATAAATGCGTAGCGAACCAGCCGGATCACCAAATACAGTACCTTCTAACAGGGGGTACAGGGTTTTCTTATCCGGGCTAATAGCCAGACCCTCAAAGCCTTTAGAACCACCTAAGTTAGCCGCCGCAGCTTCGCCAGCCAGCTTGTCTCTGACCAAATCGCCAGTGCCAGGGAAATCGGTAAAGAAAGCGTCTACACCCAGGTTGATATATTGCTCCAGCTCTTTTTTAGGATCGCCTTGATAGTCTGAAGCCAAGAAGAAACCTTCGCTGCGGAAAGTGTAAGGATGTACCTGCAAACCCGCTTTGTGAGCATCAGCGACTAAGGTAGTTGGCGTGCCCAGCACTCTATCTGCTTCGCTCTGAAGACCATCACCATTCAGATCATCTGGTTTGCCATCTTTATCGTTATCAACGGTACTAGATGGAATAATCAAACGTTTGTCAGGACCAATGCCTGCCGCATATTTGGCGATTTCGGTCAGTTCGGCTGGTTTAGTCAGGTCGCCGTAAGTACGAGTATCGCCACTCACGGTAAAGTCGTATGGCCTGCCAGCAGCACCACCAAACAATTGCACCAAGGGCAAGTCAATTTTGGCAGTGGGCATGATTTTGTCATTAATTTCCTTGAGATTGGTAACTTCAAAGGATTGAATAAAGACTCGTTTGGGGTCAGTAAAGTTACTAGCAACCAATGTGTCAATCAGCTTCTGACCTAAATTGACATTGATCTTAGTAGTGCCATCTAGCAAAGTACCTTGAGTTGCAAAATAAGTGGGATGCTTGGTTTCGGGGTAGATGCCGATTTTGCGACCGGTATCTTTTTCGACCTGCTTCACTAAATCGATTACTTCTTGCAGAGTAGGAACTTTTAAGCCGTCGCCATCATACTTGGTACCCCGGAGAGCTGGGAGTCGTTCGATCGCATTTAGCTCCTTAACTTCAGCTAGTGTAAAGTCTTCAGCAAACCAACCACCAATTTTGATGCCATCCAAAGTTTTGACCGTTAGGCGATCGGCAAATTTAGCGATGGTGGCAACGTTAGTGCTGGTGTTAGTGAGATTTAGCTCAAATTTACCAGCAGCGTCACGCTTAATGGTGCCATCTGCGTTCAAAATCACCGCTGCTAGCATTGGCTCGTGGCGTGCAATCAGCACTCCATCTTTGGTAACTACTAAATCGGGTTCAATAAAATCAGCACCATCAGCGATCGCTAGCTTGTAAGATTCTAAAGTATGTTCTGGGCGAGAACCACTGGCTCCCCGGTGGCCAAGCACCAAGGGGGCATTACCATTTAAAGTTTGGAAGGTAGTCTTTTTCATGACATCGGGATTTTGGGGCGATCTGACTACAGGTGAAGTAATCTGATCCCGAGCTGCGTCGGCAGTACCAGGGAAGTCCGAGAAAAAGCCATCAACACCAGCGTTAATAAATGCCTTGTACTCTTCCAAAGGATTACCAGCATAGTCCGCAGCTAGTCTGCGAGGTTCATTGCGGAAAGTGTAAGCATGAACCAACAAGTTGGCCGCATGGGCATCGCTAACTAAAGATGTAGCTGGTAAAAGAGTTCGATCGGCATCGTTCACCAATCCATCTTTGTTAATATCATCTGCTTTGCCATCTTTGTCAGCGTCAGTACCTTTAGAAGAGATAATCATCGGCTTCCAAGCACCAATACCATCAGCATAAGTCGCAATTTCGGCCAAGCCCACCTTGGTTTGCAAGTCGGCATAGGTGCGATTGTCGCCCTTAACAGTGAAGTCGTAGGGCTGTCTGTTGACATCTTGATAGCTGAGGGAACCATCTAGGTTCACATCATAGGCATCCAATAATTGGACTAGGGGAATATTAGTTTTGGTATTTAATTCTTTGAGGTTGGCGACTTCAAAAGACTGAATAAATACCCGAGTGGGGTCAGTGAAACCAGTTTTTTGTAAAGTGGCTAGTAGTGGCTCTTCTAATGACAAACCGAGGTTGTCATGAAAAGTGGGGTGCTTGGTTTCAGGATAAATGCCGATCTTTTTGCCAGTATCTGCCTCGACCTGCTTCACCAAACCAATGATTTCTTCTAAGGTAGGAATTTCATATAAGCCGTTGAATACCTGAGCCCGTTCACTCTGAGGCATAACTGCTCTTAAAGTCTTGATTTCAGCCAGGGTAAAGTCGGATGCAAAGAATCCTTCTTCGGCTACGCCGTCAACCATTTTAGTGGTTTTGCGGCTAGCAAACTGCGCCAAATCTTTGACGTTGGTGGTGTTGATCATGTTGGGTTCATGACGAGCAATCAACACCCCATCTTTAGTAGAAACTAGGTCGGGTTCAATGAAGTCGGCACCGCGCTCGATCGCCAATTTATAAGCACCCAAGGTATGTTCAGGTAACTCGCCACTAGCTCCTCGGTGGCCAATCACGATCGGTGGCTTGCCGTTCAAGGTTTTCAAGGCAGCAGCAGCCGGGTTGGGAGTAGCGATCGGCGCATCTAGCAACTTACCGCTAGCATCGAAATGTAGTAAGAAAGGACCAAATTCTTCACCAACCCAGAAGGTGCCATCTTGGGCGACTACGAAAGATTCTAGGTCAAAATCTGCGCCGGTTAAGAGTCGATCGGCAGTAGTTTGATTGACAATACTGAAGGGTACTTTTTTATCTGGATCAGAGAACTGCACAAAGTTCAGAACTTTGACGCTGCCGTCACCCTGAGCATCAAATCCCCGAAAATTAGGGTCTAATCGATACAGACGCAACAGAAAATCAGCACTATTGCCCTTAGCTCCATAGCCATTATCGGCTAAGTACCAAAAAGAGTTGCCATCAGCAACCTGCACACCACTTAGCCCTTGCACTGGCTGAGAAGCAAAAGGTACAGTCCGGCCATTGGTATTACCGGTAATTGCTGCACCAGATACTGGGCCTGGGGCAAAAGTATCAGCAGGTAACGAAGCGAAGCCTTTAAGCGTAACTTGAGGTATGGGGGGATTCATAGTTGTTTTTTCAATTGAAAGAGCAGTACCGTTCACCGTGGCCGCAGGCGCAACACCCAAGATTTTTTCGATCGTGGGAGCCACATCAATATTCCGCACATCTCCTAATGTCTGCTTACCAATATCTGGTCCAGCAGCATAGAAAATCGCTTTTAAATCTGGCAAAGTAGGGTCATAGCCATGAGCACCATAAAAGTTCGGCAGCGATAAAACTGGGCTAGCATTAGTAGCATCACCTTTCCGAATTACTGGAGTAGCCTGAGTACCATCAAAGTTATAGCCAGTTTTTAGCAGTGCAAAAACATCACCAGTATCTTCGCCGATGAAAGCTCCCCGAGCATTGATAATGTCGTTAGCTGTAGTGGCTGTAGCCGGAATTTCGCGGTTATAAACCTTGTCGAAAACCCCGGTGCTAGCAGCAGCAGTAGAATAATTGGGATTGGAATCAGCAAAGCCTTTCAAAAGATCCAACACTTGCTTTTGCAGGGTCAAATACTCAGCTACTTCTACCGTACCATTGGGCTCTCGACCCTTGAGGTTGATATAAATATTCACCGCTGGTCCGCTGGTAATAGCTCGTACCTTAGTATTGTCAAAACCAGCATTTCTCAGCAGGTTGTTCATGCTCACTGCAGTATGAAAAGGCGCAAATCCGTGGTCAGACACCACAATAATATTGCTATTGGGTGTACCATTGGCATCTACACCTACAGTGTCAATAATTCTTTGGACAGCGCTATTGGCTGTTTGGTAAGCAGTTTCGATATATTTTTGATACCGCGCCACTTTGGCTGCATCTTGGCCAGCCCCGATACTATCAGGATTGGTAAAATCACTAGCCTGACGGGGATCGGTAATCAAGAATTGGTGTTGGGCACCGTCCGGCTGCTCCAAATAGGTCAAAACTAAATCGGCATCGTTGTTTTGGGTGATTGCGCGAATTGCTACATTGGTCTGGTATTCAACAAAAGTTTTTACCTGGTCTTGGTAGATAGTTTCTAATTCCAAATCGGTGAAATTATTAAACCCCGGAGAAATTCTTTCGGGAATGCGGAAATCGGGCTGAGGCTTCCAAAAACCCACGTTATTATTGATGTCATCAACGTTGGCAATTACGGCTGGATTGCCAGCGGGACGAGTGATGTCGTTGGCAGAGTAGCGAGCAATTTTAACTGTAGATAAATCTGGAGCCAGATTGCTTAAGAAGAAACTGGTACCAACTTTATTCGGCGTTCCTTCCAGATAAAAGAGCTGGGAAGTTGTATCTCCAGCCTTCAAAAAAGCTGAGCCAGTACTGGGCAAAACTGCTGGTGAAGGCTGAATACCCTGAGTAGCATCAAAAATTACTATGCTGTCGTAGTTGATGATGCTATCGTTAGTAGTATCATAAGCAGCTACTTGGAAATCGAACCTGACACCACCAACAGTAAAAGACTCGATCGCCGTTTTGGTTTGTAGGACTGGACTAAAAGAGGTTTTGTTAATTGCCGTTAATTGATCAATAGTCGTTTGTAAAGCTGCCCCAAAGTCATTAGCTGTCAAGGTAATACCCCGAGCACCCTGACCGCCAAACTCCCCAAAAGGCACGGTATAGCTGACGGTGCGGTCTTCTTTTTTATCTAAAACAATCCCGGAAGCTGATCTGATCGTTGCGCCATCGGCACCAGGAAAAGTGGCCGCCACAACTTTTTTGCCAGCAGCTTGTAGCGTTATCCAGAGGGGGGTAGCAGTGGGGCTAGCGCTTTCGGCGGGGTCGATGCCAGATTGGTAAGTAAAACCACCGATCGGGGCGGCAAATCCGCTGGTATTGGTCGCAAAAGGGTTGGCAATTAAATGAAAGCTATTGGCATTGATATCGTTATTAACTGCTGTAGAACCAGTGGCGATCGCAATATGAGCAGGCGCAGTTAGCGAAGGAGTGACAGTCTCATTACTGCTAGCAACGACCCCTTTACTTTTGAGCAACCCCAAGCCAGTCTGAGCAGATAAAACCCCATTCTGTAGGTATCTATCTACTGTGGTATCAGTTGCACCATCTAAGGAGATTAAAATTACTTTGGGAGCCATATATTTCCTGAAAATATTTGTAATTTACTCGATCGACTTTTTCAGAACTAAGGTAACTTAAACTAGACCTTAAACTTTTATAGAAAAGGACTTACAGCCTATTAGAGGCCGATTAAACGAGCAGATTATCTCATCATTTAATTTATTTCTGGGTATCAGATATCACATCAAACAGAAATTTGTCAGCAACGTAGTTTTCATCCCTATTAAAAAACCTAGCCAGTAAGTGTTGCTCATTGACTAGGAATAATAGTATGAATTGCCTCTGGCTAAAAATTAAGCAAAGGCAAACTGATTAGCATTACTAGGAGTCAGAGCGCTTGCTTGGATTCCTTTGAGCAGAGCTAGGGTCTGGCCACCAAAGGCAATTGAGGTATCTGCACCAACTTGAGCTAACACAATATTTGTGGCACTAGCACCAACACCTCGAATACCAATTACATCAGTTCCAACTTGGAAATCTAAGATGGTATTAGCTACTGAAGGAATATCACCAGTAGTAATCAAGAATTGGTCAACACCCGCTCCACCAGTAAGCAAGTTACCACCACCAGCACCAACTAAAAACCGATCGCTACCATCACCACCTAATGCTCGGCCATTAGTGCCCAAGAAGAAGGTATCATCACCAGCTCCACCAGAAACACGATAATCTTTAGCATCAGTAGCATCTAACTCATCATTGCCATTACTGCCAAAGACTCGATCGGCATTAGTAATAAAGATCAGGTCATTGCCACTACCCAAATCGACGCGATTATTGCCGGTAGCAGTGCCTGCAAGAGCAATGTCAACGGTATCGTTTCCTGAACCGGTAAATAGTAAGTCATTTACCCCATCAAAACCAGGTGTGACTCCGGCCACCAAGTCATCGATACCAGATGTGCCTGTTACTAAAGCCTGCGGACTAAAGGAAATAGTAGCTTGATCGTCTTCTGCGGCATTATTGTTACCCACAATAGAGTCTAAGTCAGCTTGGTTCAGGGCAGTGATTTCTGCTTTGTTCACCACTGCACCATTGCGATCGACCCGGGCGGTTATTTGGAGAGTAGTGCTGGCATTGGTCGCAATTTCACCGACAGTCCATCGACCAGTAGTGCTGTCGTAAGTGCCCTGAGCTGGAGTAGCAGCTATAAAGCTTAGCTCACTAGGCAGTAAATCAGTAACCTGAATGCCATTGGCTAATACTGCGCCTTTGTTAGAAATTGTGAGCGTAAAAGTTACTCGATCGCCCACTTCTACATTGGTTTTATCTAGAGTTTGAGTTAGTTCCAAGTCTGCCACACTTGGAGCCACCTCAAACTGACTCACAATCCGAGGCTGGCGGCTAGTGATGGCACTAGGGTTAGCTTCTAGCTCAGCGCGAGTATAGGGGTCAATACCATAGGTAGTAACCGTCAGCTTTTGGGTCTGTTGGTCGATATTGAAATCTGTCCAGCCATATACATGGGTTGCTACATAATCTCCTTGCAACAGCTTGGCATTAATCAAACCATCAGCTTGGGTAAGGTTTCTGTCTAAGCCCAGCGGATCGTAACCCAGTGGTTGTAAACCAGCATTAACTACACCCTTGATAAATGCATCTTGACCAGCAGTATTTTGGGCATCGTAAAAAGCCTTTTGAGCGGGGGTAATTGCACCCAAGGCTGCACCAAGTCGCGCTACTGTTGGACCAAAAGGCTCAGAAAAGGCCACAGAACCGGTGGTGATTTCAAAGGCACTAGTAGCTATTTGGGCTTGACCAGGGGCAGTCTGGTAGGTCAAGTTATTGACTAAGGTACCGTGAATATCGGCAGATACAAAGACAACATTAGAAATTTTATTGTCGTTGATGAATTTGAGAATTTCTGTTCGTTCGGCGGCATAGCCCTCAAATCGATCGGAAGCTGCAAACACTCCAATGTTTTGAATTGGCTCTGGCACCGTAATAAACTTCCAGGTCACACCATTTTGCTGAGCTTGCAGTAGATCTCGCTGGAGGTCTGCGATCTGCTGTTTACCTAGCAATGTGCGCTGTGGATTGAAAGAATCACTCAAGAATCTGCCCACCTGTGCCTGATCAGCCACGTTAGTAACTCCTGGCAACTCGGCATCACGGAAAGATCGGGTATCTAGAATAAAAGTGGCGGCATCGCTGCCAAAAGTGTTGGCACGATAGAGCTGGCGTTCTCCATTGGTACGAGTGTCACCGGGTGTGCTGTAGGTAAGATCACGAATTGGATTGAATTCTTGGAAGGCTTGCAGACCGTTTTCATACAGCGGTGAGTCATTTACCAAGCCAGAATTTGCACCATATAGAGCTTGGGTCGCGGCATTAGCCGTAGCTAAGTTCAGGCCGCCAGCAAAATCGTTGGTAACTTCGTGATCATCAATAGTGGCAATAACCGAGGTGGCAGCACGCAAATCACCGAGAGTATTTTGACCGAAGCGACTGCTATAGACCTCTGCATGTTTTGCCCGGTATTCTGCTAGGGTGGTTGATTGAGCTTTTTCGCTGCCATCGGGGTTGCGGACTGCTGGAGAAGCAATATCGCCATAAATGGTGTCACCAAGGGCAATAAAAAACTTTAAAT
>JAYUSV010000563.1:0-3100 GCA_043755495.1 Synechococcales cyanobacterium | reverse complement strand
CCAAAGCTGACCAAGAAAAAAACCAGGGTGCTAACAGAGCAGCGGCGTGAATAGAGCCAAAGAAGAAAACGTTTGTCCAAGACAAACCGAGGCTCCAGTGGGATGCCTTTTGGATTGATTTAGAGGTCATAAAAATTCTGGGAGTTATGAACTGGGTACTCTGGTGATAAGTTTAGACAGCTCTACTCAAAACGCTTTATGATTAGCAGTAGATGCAAGTGTCACTTACATTCTCAGTCTAACAGGACTTTTTCAAATGTGCAAGTACCACTTGCATTTTCAGAACATTTTTATGACAACTCCTCGAAACCCTACACGTCAACGCTTAGTCAATGCGGCTTTGGAGCTTTTTGCCCAGCAGGGCATCACCGAAACCACCACCAAGCAAATTGCCGAGCAGGCTGAAGTTAACGAAGTTACGCTGTTTCGGCAGTTTGGTAATAAACAGGGGTTAATTTTGGCAGTGATGGAAGAGGCCGAGATTTTTGATCAGCTAGCGGCTTCTTTGGGTGAGCAAGTCGATCGAACCCGGCCACTGGCTCAAACTATTACCAAATATGCCCAGTCTTATTTAAGTCTGTTAGATGCCATCCCCGAAATGCTGCGATCAATCATTGGTGAAGGGGGCAAGTATCCGATCGAAAACCGGGAAGCTTTAGGCCGAGGAATTAATCGTGCCCATCGATCGGCGGTAGATTATTTGGGGGCGATGGGCGCGCCATTAAATAATGATCGCTTGGTCAGTATGATTAACAGCGCTTTGTTGGGGTATGCGGTGCTAGAATCTGCAACGGAGTTTCATGGCCTATGGCCGAGTCGAGAGGGTTTCATTGATAATTTGGTGCAGTTGGTTTTAAGTCAGCCGTTGGCCAGTAGTCCAGAGGTTTTGATGCAAATTGTAGATTTACCAGCAACTTTGGTACAGAGTATTTTTCAGCGCGCCCAGAAAAAGGGTGCAAGAGAATTGGCTTTGGTATATTTGCTATTCGGGGCGGGGGTAAGTCCTATCGAGGTTGCTGGCTTAGAGCGAGTGCATTATTTAAGCGATCGAGATGCCCAATTTTTGCAAATTACCCAGGGAGCAGTGCGCCAGGTGCCAGTAAATCAATGGATTATGGGCAAGCGATATGGTTCTTACCAAAAAAACCCACTGACTCAATGGTTAAGGAGTCGTAAGGATAGCTTAGGGGCTTTGTTACTGGGGGAACATCAGGAGCCAATCACAATTAATGAAATCAAAGAGATTTGGCGCGGGCTAACTATAGACTTATTTGGTTTAGATGGCCAGATGGTGTCAATCGAGCAAGCCCAGCAAACCTGGTGCGTAGAGATGCTCTTACGGGGCATTAGTTTGGTCGATATGCAGATTTTGACTGGGATGTCGATCGAGCGATTAGCACCCTACGGCCAAAGAGCCAAAGCCAAGGCCGTATTAGAACAAGGTTTATCGTTAGACAAGCCCAAATAAACACATTAAGTAAATTGTCTACTTTTTTTCGGCAAGGGTAGTTCAGCATATGATGAAAGAGTGAACAAAAAGAAGGTCTCTATAGCTATGACAGAATCTTTATTCGCAGAAGCCAGCCAAAGGCTGGATGCCGCTCTCCAGCACATCTCTATTTCTGAAGATGCCATAGAGCACTTAAAGTATCCCAAGGCCAGCTTGCAAGTTTCCATCCCAGTGCGGATGGATAATGGCTCTTTAAGAATTTTCCAGGGCTATCGAGTGCGCTATGACGACACCAGAGGCCCCACCAAAGGCGGTATTCGCTATCATCCCAATGTTTCGTTAGACGAAGTGAAATCTTTGGCCTTTTGGATGACCTTCAAATGTGCAGTGATGGATTTACCGTTTGGCGGTGCCAAAGGCGGGATTACGATCGATCCCAAACAACTCTCTAAATTTGAGCTAGAACGCTTGAGCCGAGGCTATATCGACGCGATCGCCGACTTCATTGGCCCAGATGTAGATATTGCGGCTCCAGATGTCCAAACCAACGCAATCATTATGGGCTGGATGATGGATCAATACAACATTATTCAACGCAAAATAATCCCCGCTGTAATTACCGGCAAACCCCTGAGCATGGGCGGCAGTTTAGGCCGAGACACGGCCACTGGCATGGGTACTTTCTTTGCGATCGAGGCCTTAATGCCGAAGTTTAAGGTTACGCCCAAAGGCACTACGGTTGCGGTGCAGGGCTTTGGCAATGCGGGTGGAGTAGTTGCCGAGTTGCTCTGTCGGGCTGGTTATAAGGTGGTAGCAGTGAGTGATTCTAAGGGCGGTATTTATGCCAAAGATGGCCTAGATATTCCTAGTGTGCGACAGTTTAAAAACTCCACCCGCGATCTGAAGGCTGTTTATTGCCAGGGCACGATCTGCAATATCGTAGATTACAAAACCATTAGCAATGAAGAATTATTGGCGCTCGATGTAGATATTTTGGTGCCAGCGGCGCTGGAGAACCAAATTACGGAGGCAAATGCTGATGGAGTAAGGGCAAAGTATATTTTTGAAGCCGCGAATGGTCCGATTACTGCTGCTGCTGATGCAATTTTAGAGGCCAAAGGAATTCATGTTTTTCCGGATATTTTAATTAATGCTGGTGGTGTGACTGTGAGTTATTTTGAGTGGGTACAGAATCGTAGTGGTCTTTATTGGACAGTTGAGGAGGTAAATGATCGGCTGAAGCAAAGGATGGTGGCCGAAACTGAACGGATTTGGTCGATCTCGCAAGAGAAATCTATTTCGATGCGGACTGCGGCCTATGTCCATGCTCTCGATCGGATTGGTACCGCCATTAATGTCAAGGGCACCCGCGATTACTACATGAGTTAACAGGCCAAGTTTATTCAGATTCTGGTATTGAAATAAAACCAACCAAGAGCATCTGCGATTAACCAGGAATCTGAAGCCCTGCAAGCAGGGCAACGCCATCTGATCTTAAGTAGCCAGCCACATTTGAGCTGTGCGACCGGGAATAAACAACTCAAAGCTATCGCCGGACAGTTTCATTTCGTGCTTGTGTAATAAGTCTTGGTAAGTACCGGGGTTTTGGAGTCCCCAGGTATTAAAGTTGATAAATTGCTCTTGTCCCCC
>JAYUSV010000562.1:0-3100 GCA_043755495.1 Synechococcales cyanobacterium | reverse complement strand
TCCGGAATTTCAGTGCTGACAACTCCTGGAAAAACACAGGGAGCGGCGGTTTTGAATTCTTGGTAAAAAGTAGTATTCACCTGAGCTGGATCGCATTCTACGCCGAACTTGTGGGCAAAATCACTGTAAATTTCACCCACACCATCTTTAACTCCAATAATGGTGCCTACAGCATCTAGAAAAATGACGGTACCAGTTGGGGGCTGAGGTAGAGCAAGCAGATCTGGATAGAAGTTCACGATCAAATATTTTGAAAGGTCAGTTGTTAGTGAATCACATGTACAATAATACTGTACTTGTTAATCATTTGCTCATGTCTCCTTCAGAGATTACCTACTCCCATGCCCGTGCCCACTTATCCGAAGTTCTTGATCGCGTTGGGCACGATCAAGAAATTATTACTGTAACTCGCCGCAATCAACCAGATGTGGCCATTATTGCTGCTGATGAGCTATCTAGTCTACTTGAATCTGTTTATTTACTACGCAGCCCTGCTAATGCCAAACGCTTATTTCGATCGATGGAATGGGCAAAATCAGCGGAAGCCATACCCCAAACCCTAGACGAACTCAAACAGGAGCTGTCTATTGAGCCACAGTAAAAAAACAGCCAAAAAGAAGCAAGCCAAAAATGTAGAACCAGCTCCAACTTGCTTCTTTCCGGTTTTCAGCCCCGACTTCAAAGCTGACCTGCGCTGGTGGTATCGACAAGAACCAAAAAAAGCCGACCGTATTGTAGACTTAGCGGCAGACATTCTTGACGGTGATCCTTTCAACGGTCTGGGAAAACCAGAACCACTGAAATATTTTCCGGAAGCTAATACTTGGTCTAGGCGCATTGACCTTGAGCATCGTCTAACATATCAAGTTGAACAGAATCGCATTGTTTTTCTCCAAGCTCGTTATCACTATGAAGATTGACCTGCACCAACATGTATAAACTCTATATTGCTAATAAACTCTATTCCTCCTGGTCACTACGCCCGTGGGTACTGATGACCGAGAAATCGATTCCTTTCACTGAGCAAATTGTGCCCCTTTCCGAAGGTTCAAGTTGGACACAATATCGATCTTTTGCCCCCAATGGCCGGGTGCCTTGCTTACATGACGGAGAGATTGTAGTTTGGGATTCTTTATCGATCGTTGAATATTTGGCCGAGCGTCATTCCGGCATTTGGCCAGCCGATCTGATCGCTCGTGCCTGGTCACGCTCTGCTGCTGCCGAAATGCACTCGGGTTTTAGTAATCTGCGCCAGCAATGCTCGATGCACTGTAGCCTGCGCATCCAGCTTCCCGGAATTTCGGCGAGTTTGCAGCAAGATCTCGATCGAATTGATGAACTCTGGAACGATGGATTACAGCGCTTTGGTGGTGATTTTTTAGGTGGTGATACTTTTACGGCTGTGGATGCCTTTTTTGCTCCGATTTCTATTCGGATTCAAACTTATGGCTTACGACTGAGTGAAAAATCTATGGCCTACGCTCAGCAACTGATTTCCCTTAATTCTATGCAGAATTGGATAGCAGCAGGTATTCAAGAACCTTGGCGTGAAATGAATCATGAGCAAGAAGTGCTACAAAGTGGCACATTGTTAGGTGACATCTCCTATTGATAACCTGAATAAGATTAATATACAGTTGCTTCTTCTCACCTAACTTCCGTACAGTTTAAATTGGCAGAACATTTAAAAGAATCCTGCGGTATAATTTTTTCTGAGCACTCCCAAATTTAAAAAAATCCATGAGCGAAAAAAAAGTACCGGCAGCAGAGACTTCTAAAAATCCTACTGACCCGGCCTTTGGGTGGACAAGTTACGCCGAGCAAGTCAACGGGCGCTTTGCCATGATGGGCTTCGTGGTATTGCTGGCGATCGAACTCTTCACCAAACAAGACATCATCACCTGGTTAGGACTGCGTTAACGAATCCCAAACACCTTAAAAATCGATTTGTATCCACTGGCAGCAGCCGTTTCAAACTGCTTGCGTGCTGCCGCACTTGGCGTTTCAAATCGATTATTACTATCGTCGTAGACGGTCTTAACCTTAGAATCAGTGAAAGTTACCAAGGTACCGTCATGAAAATAACGCACTGCTACTACTTTGCCCTTCTCGAACCAATAGCCAATTCCATCACCTGCCTCAGAAATTGCTTCTGAAGTACTCACCACTTTGCCATTGATTCGGCATAGTTGGTACGTAATTCCCTTAACTTCTTTCTTCTGTTCTACACAGCCTTCGATTATTTTCGCTAAGCGATACTGAGCTTTTTCGTGTGAACACTTATACGAAGTATCAGTGCATTTTGGGGCAACGGGGGCTTCTTCTTGAGCTAAAACTAAAGGAGTGGTGTTTGCTAGGATGGCGGTGGAAAGCAAAGTAGCTGCCGTTAAAGACTTCCAAAGACTGGACATATTTTTGATTTGAGTAGAGAGGATTTGTGCAAATCACCACGCCTTATTTTGGCAGTATCCTCAAAATGGAGTACCGCAATAGATTGTGGTGTAAGCAAAATCATACAAAAAAACTTTAATAAACTCGATCGCCTAACTTAAATATTTGTAAAGGCTCAAGCCGCAAGTGTTACAGTTCTTGACAGAGTGGACTGAGTGGCTGGGCAGCAATGGTACGATCTGCCTCAAAACCCACATATAATCACAAAATTATGGCGGACAAAATACAACTAACTGGTAAAACCCCCATCTACGGTGGTAATACTGGCGGCTTGCTATCCAAAGCAGATGTCGAAGAAAAGTACGCAATTACCTGGACTAGCAAAAGCGCCCAGGTCTTTGAACTACCTACTGGCGGTGCCGCCACCATGAACGCAGGTGAAAACCTCTTGTACATGCCCCGCAAGGAGCAGTGCTTGGCATTGGGTACCCAATTGCGCACCAAGTTCAAGCCCAAAATCGAAGATTATAAAGTCTATCGAGTATTGCCCAACGGAGACACCGATCTACTTCATCCGAAAGATGGCGTATTTTCTGAAAAAGTTAACGCAGGTCGGGAATTCCATGGCAAGATAGACAGAAATATTGGCAGCAATCCCGAGCCAGTAACTGTCAAATTCAAAGGCAAAAAGACTTACGAATAGTTCTTT
>JAYUSV010000561.1:0-9394 GCA_043755495.1 Synechococcales cyanobacterium | reverse complement strand
ACTATGACTATTTTTACCCTGCAATCAGTTAAAAAAGACTTTGGCGTTAAAGAAATTCTCAAAGATGCGAGTTTCAGCTTAGAGTCTGGCGAAAAAGTAGGCTTGATCGGGCTAAATGGCTCGGGTAAGTCTACGCTGCTCAAAGCCATTGCTGGTAAAGAACCGATCGATGGCGGCAATATCCAAGTCGATTCTAGCGCTCGGATTATTTATTTGCCCCAACAGCCGATCGTCGATGAAGAAAAGACTTTGCTAGAACAAGTCTTCGCCGACAGCGGCTCGGCGGCTCAGTTGGTAAAAGACTATGAAGAAGTCTCGGAAGATTTGGCTCATAGCCCTACCGATGCAGCACTACTCAGAAAACTAACCGATCTTACCCAACAAATGGATCATGCTGGTGCCTGGGATCTAGAAGCCCGAGCCAAAATTATTTTGACTCAGCTTGGAATCACCGATTTTCATACCAAAATGGGGGAGCTATCGGGGGGCTATCGCAAACGGGTGGCTTTGGCTGCTGCTTTGGTTGCTGAACCGGATGCTTTGTTGATGGATGAACCTACCAACCATTTGGATGCACTGTCGGTGGAATGGCTGCAAAGCTATTTGCAACGCTATCGCGGCGCTGTGTTATTGATTACTCACGATCGGTATTTTTTAGATCGGGTGACACAGCGAATTATTGAGATCGATCGGGCGGAGCTTTATACCTACAACGGTAACTACAGTTACTATTTGGCCAGGAAAGCTGAAATGGAAGCCTCGGCGGCCAGCACCCAGCAAAAGCAGTCGGGAATTTTACGGCGAGAGCTGGAGTGGCTCAGCCGCGGGCCACAAGGTCGGCAGACTAAGCAAAAAGCGCGGATTGGCCGCATTGAAGATATTCAGGCTCGAGAAAAAGTGGCAGTCGTCGGCAAGGTAGAGCTATCGGCCAGCAGTCGGCGGCTGGGTAAAAAGGTGGTGGATCTGATCAATATCCAAAAATCCTATGGGGATCGATCGATTGTGGCCGATTTTACCTATGAGTTTATCCCTGGCGATCGGGTGGGAATTGTAGGCGGTAATGGGATCGGTAAGTCTACATTGCTGAATATTATTACTGGTCGCACGGCACCAGATGCTGGTGAGGTGGAAATTGGCAGCACGGTGTGCATTGGCTATTTTGATCAATATTCCACAGAGCTGTTGGCTGCTGCCGATCAAAACATGCGGGCGATCGATTACCTCAAGGAAGTGGGCGAGTATGTGAAGACGGGCGATGGTACCCAAATTAGTGCTGGCCAAATGCTGGAACGGTTTTTGTTTACTCCCAATCAGCAGTATTCGCCGTTGAGTGCTTTATCTGGGGGCGAAAAGCGGCGGTTGTATTTGCTGCGGGTGCTGTTGGAAGCGCCGAATTTGCTGATTTTGGATGAGCCAACTAATGATCTAGATATTCAGACTCTGAGTGTTTTGGAGGAGTATTTGCTAGAGTTTCCGGGCTGCGTGTTGGTGGTTTCTCACGATCGCTATTTTCTTGATCGCACCGTAGAAAAAATCTTAGCTTTGGAAGGCGAAGGAGTAATTACGGAATATCCTGGCAACTATTCGGTGTATTTGGAATATCAACAGGCTAAAACCGCTGAGCTGGTGGCGGCTAAGGTGGTGAAAGAGGTTGCGACTAAACCTGTGACAACCTCTTTTCCATCTAATAAAGTGAAGCCGCTTTCTGATTGGGAGCGCCGCAATATGGCTTCGATGGAGTCGAAGATTGCTCAGCTTGAAGATACTAAGGTAAAGCTAAATAATCAGTTGGCAACGGCGAGTTATAAAGATCTGACTCGTTTGACCGCAGACATGGAGAAACTGATGGTGTCAATTGGTGAAGCTACTGAAAAATGGTTGGTGTTGGCCGATCGAGACATTTGAGATCTAGTTAGTGGGTTTTGAGCATCGATCGAGCCAAGGTAATCGATCGATTCCAATGAGCAGCAGTGCGACTTCACACATTTTTGTCATGCTGCTATTTTTCTGTTGAAGATAAATTTTGCAGCGAGTCATTCAAAGATGACCCTTCCGAAGACAAGCTATTATACTTATTAACCAGCTCATTATAGTAATTGTGTTCCTCATGTAGTGCCTGAACATGAGCGTTGTAAAGACGCTGCTGATCTTCTGTAACCGGGCTGCTGCGCATGGCAGCAGACATTTCCTGCAAAGTTCTTTCCCGGCCATCTATTTGAGCTTTTAATGTTTTCAACTGCTGATCAATGCTCCCAGCCCTGTCTTCGATGCCCGCAAACAATTGATCTTTCTGCTGCGCCATAGCCACTAACTTAGCTCGATCGACAAAATACTTGCCATAATGCTGTTCTAGTTTTAGTCCCAGATTGGCCACTTCTGTCCCCAAAAAAGAATGGAGTTCGCTGCTCACATGGCTCGGATTGCGATCGCGGTAAATTTGAATCAGCTTTTTTAAGCGCGGATTGTTTAAGTTATCAAAGGCTCGCAGCAGCTCTTGATCGATTTCAGTTCTTTCAGAGCCAGACAGATGCTCGTGATATACCGCGTGCAGCATTTCATGAGCGGCGGTTACCTGCATGGTTCCAGCCAAACGCTCATCGGTAACTTTTTGAATAAAAATTCCCTTGCCCGACACATAGCAGCCCATCGTAATAGTTTTTTCAGCATCGTTGCGAGTACAGAGTTTGAGGCCAACTTTTTGGGCTTCAATCGTGGGTGTGGCCAAGTAAAAAACCTTGCGCCCTTCATCACTCATATTCACCTGGGTCGCTAGTTGTGACACCTCCGAGGGGGGATTATAATTGAGCAACTGAATACGCTGTAATACTGGCTTGCTGATGCTACGTACTACTAGCAGGGTTGGCAAAATTGCCCAGAGCAAATAACGGCTCAGAGAACGACTCAGGGGTTGCTCTGTCCTAGACTTGTGATTCATGGTGAGTTATGAATTAATTTTGAGGTTGACCCAGGGTCGTAATGTAGAGCACTGCTTCATCGGGGGGGATACCCAGGACTTCATTGACCTGATCATCAAAAAATCCGGCAATACCACTGACTCCAACTCCTAAACGGGTGGCAGCCAAGTTAAGGCGTTGTCCCAAGTGTCCGGCATCTAGATGCAAATAGCGGTAAGCTCGATCGCCATAGCGTTCGATCGACTGCGATAAGTTAGCAGTGTGAAAAATTGTGGCGGCGGCATCTCTGCCCAATTCTTGACCCAAGCAGAGGTAGTGCAGTTCACGGCGGAAATTCTTAAACCGAATTTGGCGCAGCTCTTGAGCACCGGGCGAATAATGGTAGCAGCCTTCCTCTAAGCCATCGACTCCCGAAACCGCGATAAAAGTTTGAATCAAGCTCAGATCAAAATAATCGGGGCCTTCATCTAGCCCGGTATCTATGTAGTTTTGGGGTTGGTAGGTGAAGTCCAGCAATGCCAGCAACTGGTCGAAACTTAAGTTGCCGCTGGTATAGCCGCGAGTCGATCGCCGCTGCAAAATAGCATCTTCTAGTCCATCCAAAAACGAACTATTTTCCCAAGAAATTGGTGGTCCCACAGTAGAGACTTTCAAACAAAAAGGGAAGTTGTATTTATCGGCTACTGGGTTGGGTTCTGGCGGTGGCTGGTACTCGTTCATGCTAGTCACTGCATGACAGTGGCTAAGCAATTGCTGGTCAGGCAAGTCTGGAAAGTCGGTGACGATCGGGCTGGGCAGCGCTGTAGGGAAGTCCTCAGATATTGGTAGATGATCTTCTAAATCGAGCAAGGGCATTACTGCAATTGTTCCCTCTCGTTCCCGATCGAGATACAGCAGCTCATCCATGGCCTGATCATGAAATCCACCAATCAAACAAGGGCGAAAACCATTGATTGCCCCAGATAATTCTAGATTGCCCAATAAATGACCCGTATCTAAACAAATTCGGCGATAGGCGCGATCTTGGTAACGCCAAGCCGATCGAAAGAAAACTGCGGTGGTAATTAGCGCTAGCTCGGTGTGCTCAATTGCTGGATGCTGGAAGCAGGCAGCCTGCAAACCCGACCACACATCACTTTCCCAAAAATGTACCAGGGAATGATCCCGAGACTGATAGTTATAAAGTCCTGGGGGCAATAAGCCCCGCCCCCGAGAAATTAAATATACTTCGGCTGGATACAAGCCCCCGGCAGAAGGAGCGGCTCTTAAATACAGCGGTGCGACGGTGGTAGAAATTTTGGCAGTCAGGCCATAGCTGCACAGCAAAAACAGTGATAATCTTTTCCACCACTGATCTGTTTGGCTACGGGCTTCTTTTTGTAAATATAACTTCAGGTCAAAGCTCGCCCCAATTTTGTACTCTTTGTAAGGCGAAGGTTGCAAACTCCAATCTAAGCCAGTACTCTTTTGGGCAAGGGTTTCTGGGCTGTATTTGGTGCGCTGGTGGTAGTGCTGAGTGAAGGATTCAGTCATGTCTGACTCGATATTTCTTGAGATAGCTTATCATCGCAGTATTCCGGGAGTAGTAGCCATCCAGATAGACCATATGTCTATTAACAGTAGTAAGCAGGTCACAATCAGGAGAAAAAAGTACATCCAGGGCTGTGATAAAGGACGAACATCTTGGGTATCGATCGAAGTTTTTTCTTGCAAGACGGTCACAAGTTTGTTGAAACCGGCGATGCGCATAGGTAACAGATAGCCTTCGTTGGATTTGTTGAGCAAATAATAGACCATGCCGCCCTGGCCAGTGCTCCGCATTTTTAAAGCAGTAATCTCTGTCCAAGGTAATGACCAGCTTTTAACCAAGAATGCTGGAAACCAGCGGGGGTATTCTACCCGAATCGCGGCATCATCTACAGTAACCCTTTGACTGAGGGCACCTTGGAGGGCAATCATCCCCAGTAACATTCCGGCACTCATCCAAAAAGGCGAAGCCCCGCCAGTTTTTTGGGCAAGGAAGGGCAAAGGCAGCAATAACGCCACATAAAACAGGCTGAGGGTGCCCCGGATGATCGGTGAAATATAAAAAGTTTCGATGGCATTCATGCAGGGCAAAATCTAGACAGGTGTTAGCTAGTTTAACGAATGGTTAAACTCCAGACAACTTGCCAAGACAGATGATCCACTGATTTCAACTGGTTAATTTGTGATCACCCAAAAAACCAAGGATGGGCAGACACCATGTCCACCCATCCCTAAAATTCACCTGTCATACCTCTAAGCTGGTCTGGTCATTACGCCATTTAGGAAGATGTCTGCTAAACCCTCGGCCATCTCCCGCATCTCTTGGGGGTTAGAATCAGGACTAATGATCGTGTCGTGGCTGAAGCCCGCGATTACAAACATGCCTAAGAAAACCTGGGCAACCACCTTGGCATTGAGAGGACGATATACTCCTCGATCGATCGCCGTTTGAAAGAAAGCCTCGGCCACATCGGTCATTTTGGTGACTACTTCCTGCTGGATCTTCTCGCGCAGGTCGGCATGGAACTGTACTTCCATGAAGCAAACCCGCATTACTTCATGATTTTTGCCTAAGTGCAGCATTCTTTTATAGATAACTTGAGAAATCGCCTCATAGTTAGCCATTTCACTCAATTCCATCAATAAATCGGTCAATAACTCTACCCAGCCCTGAGTAGCCACTTCCACCAAAATTGCTTTCTTATTCGTAAAATGCCTGAAAAGCGTTCCTTCGGCAATGCCAGCTTTTTCAGCTAGTTCTTTAGTCGTAGTGCCGTCATAGCCCCGATGCGCAAATAAACTCCTAGCCGCCGATAAAATTTTGGAGCGAGTATCTTGCTCGGGCTTGATCTTTGTAAACATGTTTTTTCAGCCCTGTGGTAGCTGAGTTGCGTATTCTTTTACATTCTGCGAGAGAACGGAAAAAATTGTGTCAAACTTTACACTAGTTAAAACTACAAATATGTAGATTTTTACATGTTTCTTAACATTGGCACCAGATTTCTTGCTTTCAAGGGGATTCTGATGCCGTTAGCGTACCTTCATGCTCTCAATCGCTGGTTTCAAATTATTGAGCTTTTGCTACACAGTTCTCATCGATATAATTCACCAAATCATTGATCGTCATTGAATTTTGTTCCATCAGGTCGATCGGGAATTCTATTTTAAATTCTTCAGATAAATCAAAGTAAATGTTTACAGCTTCAAGGTAATAAAGTAAATGCGGATTGCCAGATTTTTGGATGCGATAGCTGGCTAGATTTTCGATGAAACGGTTGAACTGAAAGCCAGCGTAGACAGAGTCACGACTGATGTGCAGATTATCGGCGACAATATCACATACCTTGAGATAAACCTTACTTTCTGTCTGCTGCCGATCGAACATATTTTCCACAACCCATTGTGCTGATATTTGCTTATAGGTTGAATATAGTCGATCGAATATTTGGTTGGAATTGGCATAATGTCTCAATTAATTCAGTCCCAATTAATCAATGAGCACAGTATTCTATCTGCCCGCCATTTCTTCCACGATTTTCTCCCAAGCAGCTACTGCATCAACCGCATCAGTAATGGGTCTACCGATTACCAAATAGTCAGCTCCAGCCTGTATAGCCTGATAAGGAGTCATCGTGCGCTTTTGATCCCCAGCGGCAGCCCATTGAGGACGTACCCCTGGGCAAATGAGCGTAAAATTTTGGCTGCAAGCCCGTCGCAAGGCTGCGACTTCTTGCGGAGAACAAACGGCACCCTGACAGCCCGATTCTTGAGCCATCAGCGCCATTTGCATGGCATAGTCTGGCATTTCTAAAGGAATATGCAGATCAAAAGCTACTTCTCGGGAGTTGAAGCTAGTCAAAAGTGTGACAGCAATGATCGCCGGTGGCTTAAACATATCAGCAACCGCCGTAACTGCTGCTTTCAGACCAACCCGACCATTGGCAGCATGAACAGTCAGCAAATCTACTTCATAGCGGGCAGCAGAGCGACAGGCTCCGGCTACGGTGTTGGGAATATCGTGAAACTTCAGATCTAAGAAAATTCGCTTATTGCGCTCTCGCAAAACCTGAATTACCTCGGCTCCTGAGCTGACAAATAGCTCTAGACCAACTTTCCAGAAGGTGACTGCGGGTAGTCGATCGATCAGTTTGATCGCCTGCTGGAGATCTGGCACATCTAAAGGCACAATAATTCGATCGGTGGACATATTTTCAGACCTTAATTTTTCAGACCTTGAGTTCTTGGCTTTTGAGATACTCGGTGTTGACCCGCGACTCTCTGGTCATCGAAATTTTGCCGGTACGGGCGATTTCGCGCAGACCAAATCTTTGTAGTACTTGGACAATTGCCACAATTTTGCCGGGATCACCAACTACCTCTAAGGTCACAGAGTCTTCGGCCACATCCACTGCGCGGGCGCGGAAGATCTCGGCCAAGCCCAAAACTTCGGCACGGGTGCCACTGTTGGCATTTACCTTTAACAGCATCAACTCCCGCTCCACGCAAGGCGTGCTGGTGATATCTTGCACTTTAAGAACATTGATCAAACGATAGAGCTGCTTAATGAGCTGTTCCACCACATAGTCGTCACCGTTGACTACCATCGTAATGCGGGATAGTTTCTCTTGCTCACTGGGTCCGACGGCTAAGCTCTCAATGTTAAACCCGCGCCGAGCAAACAGACCGGCAATGCGGGTCAAAACACCAGCCTCGTCTTGGACTAAGACTGATAGGGTGTGCTTCATGGTTTTTGAATAGTATCTGGAAGGTCTAGCCATCATATCAAGTTGTTGACAGATTCATTGATTTGATGGGCTGTTTTATCAAAATTTTGTAATGTTTTGCTTGCTAAGTAGTCAACTTTAGGGATAATGGGGTGCGTGCGTAATTTTTTTTCGATGGAGTATTAATCATGGGTTTCTTTAAAAAGATGTTTGGCATGGAAAAGCCAGAAAATGCTGACGTGCAAGCACAGCCTGCTGCTGATGCAGTAGATCCTAACACTGGTGGCGAAGTTGCTCCTGAGCGGGTTGGTCCCGAAGGTGAATATGACCAAAGTGGTCTAGCCAAACGAGTTGCTTTGGCTTTTGATGAAGACTCAGCACTTGCCGATATTGAAGGTTTGTGGGTTGCCCAAACTGGCTCTTCGGTAGTATTGAAGGGTTCTGTTCCTAGCCAAGACATTCTTGACCAGATGGTGGCCACTGCTGCCGGTGTATCTGGTGCTACTGATGTAAACGTTGATGCCGTAGAAATCGGCTAGACGTTTCTCAGCAAAGAATAAAAAGGAGTCGATCAAATATTGATTGGCTCCTTTTATCTGTCTGGTATTTGTCGATGACTACTGAAGAGTTGTGTTAATCTCATCTGGGTAGTTCATTAGGTTATACATGGTCTCTTTGGCGGCTTTTTTAAGTTCGATCGCTTGACAGGCTGAAGTAATAACCAATAAGTAGCCCACGATAGATGAAATTACCCAAGAAAATAGTCGAGCTATCGACCATAGCGCTGTGCCAATTATCAAAATTACTGAAGCGAGCCTAGATGAATGCGGACGATCATTGATTATCATGACTTTTAGGGATGTGAGGTTCCGTTTTTCCAGTATTCCCAGAAGTAACTCAGAAATTACTACAATCGCTCACAAACTCCCAAAAGGTTTTGACAAAACTAGAACAACTTAACTGGCATCGAAGAGTAACTTGGCAAACCATTTTGTTGATTCTCAATCAACCACTCCTTAATAATTTTATTTACCTCTGCCGGAGTCTCGTCGTGGGCACAGTGGCCAGCATCGGGAATTTCGATAAATTTAATATTGGGGTTGAGTCGCACCAAGGTTTGTACATTGCTACGAGGGATAATTTTATCTAAATGTCCCCAAACCAACAGCATTGGTAATTTCATGCGGGGTAAAAAACGGCGGATATTAGGCGCAAAGTAGATGCTGAGCATTCCCCGTAAAATAGCTGGGAATGCATCGGCGGCTTCTTTGTCTTGAGCAGGAGTCAAGAAAATATTCATTAGTTCAGGATCGATCGCCGCATCTTTGGCATAGGCAAACTTCGCCCATTTTTTGGCGACCCCCGGTCGGCGCACCAAGTAGAACAAACTCTTCAATAACGAAGGCCGAATAATAGCTAGCCGCGTAAAGTTCAGTACAGGCTGGAGAAATTTAGGAATGGCTTCTTGCTCTGCCGATGGATCAAACAAACTAACCATTACCAAAGATTTAGCCATTTCGGGATAGGTCGCAGCAGCGACGAGGGCGACCAGGGATCCGATCGAGTTACCGACAATAATCATTGGTTCCCCCACAAAAGTCTGCCAAAAATCGTGAATTTGCTCTACCCATAAAGAAATTTTATATTCTGTCTGAGGCTTACGAGAGGCTCCAAAGCCGACTAAATCTAAGGCATAAACAGTGTGTTCTTCACCGAGTACGGCAAAAT
>JAYUSV010000560.1:0-9406 GCA_043755495.1 Synechococcales cyanobacterium | reverse complement strand
TGCTTTGTTGAGTTTAACATACTGCATTTTACTAATGTTATCAAGTATTATCTAATGATACACTATCTAGTGCTAAGCATCAACTCTTTTGACACTCTCCTAATATGCCCTAGAATTCAAAAGAATCTCCGATCACCAAAAGTGCCAGCGAAGCTATCGCCCCAGACTCTAACATGACTAGCACCTCTCTCACCTGGGCAGAACTCGCCGCCCTCACCGACTGGCAAACAGACCCGATCGAAGGCCCCACCAATGCCCAAGCTCGCCTGCGCCTCTTTGGTCAACCAGAATCTGCCGTGCGCGTTACTCTCTACCGCGATAACCATGCCTGGTGCCCCTACTGCCAAAAGATTTGGCTGTGGCTCGAAGAAAAACAGATTCCCTATCGCATTGAAAAAGTGACCATGTTTTGTTATGGAGAAAAAGAGAGCTGGTACAAACAAAAAGTCCCTTCTGGCATGTTGCCCGCCATAGAACTCGATGGCAAAATTATTACTGAAAGCGACGATATTTTAATCGCCCTAGAAAAAGTCTTTGGTGCTTTAAGCCTTGGGATGACAAATCCTCAAGTCATGGAACTACGCGCCTTGGAACGTCGCTTATTTCGGGCTTGGTGTAGTTGGCTCTGCTATCCCACCAGCTCCGCTCGCCAAGAACAAGAAAACCGGAACCAGTTTGTAGCAGTAGTAGAACAAATAGAAGCTGCCCTCAGCAGCACACCGGGCGACTATTTCTTAGCCGAATTTGGTACTGCTGATGTGATCTTTACACCCTATGTGGAAAGAATGAACGCCAGTCTTTATTACTACAAAGGCTACTCCTTGCGTGATAATCCCCGCTTCGCCGCCTGGTTTGATGCGATGGAAACCCGCCCGACCTATCGGGGCACCCAAAGCGATTTTCATACTCACGCCCACGATTTACCACCACAAATGGGTGGTTGCTACGAAAATGGTGAACCTCAAATGCTCATCAATAAAACTATGGTCGATCGAGGCCCTTGGTTTGGTCTACCCGATGTTACTTATCCTGAACCAGCTACTGCCAAAGCTGAGGCATTGCAAAGAGTTCTACGTCATCGCAATAACATCATGCGGGCTAATCCTGCCGTAGATTCAGTGATAGACGAAGCTCTGCGCTGTGCTCTGACCGGTATGATGACCGGTGAAACGACCACTCCGCCTGCTGGTGCTGATGAGGCTTTGAGATATTTACGCGATCGAATCAGTGTGCCCCGAGACATGTCTATTTATGCTGCCAAACATCTGCGAGAATCTTTAGAAAAAACGGCAGCTTTGGCAGGAGACAAACAAGGAACACCAATCCCCATTAGGCATCGCCGCGATCAAAGCCCCCTGGAATTTGCTTCATCTATTTAAAAATAAATCGATGAAATACCATTTTGTATTATTGAATACAAACCAGGAATTAAGTGCTATTTTGTATATTTTGTGATAGAAAAATAGCTTTTGACACAGATAAACTCAAAGTAGGGAAGGCTAAATATACCATCCAAATTGAGGAGTCTACGCATGTTTCAAATGATCTCTTACGAAAAATTCCGGGATACTCCTGGGGTGAAGTTTTTCAACATTACCATTGATAACTCCAATGCCAGAGACTTGGTATTTCACCAAGGCCCTGCCGTTAGCCCCAACGACAGCGAAGATGGCAGTTGGCAATTTTATATGCATTCTCACCAGGAGGACAATCTGCTGGCTTTGTCTGGTGGCCGCACTTTTTATCTGGTAAATTTTTCTTGGCCATGGCCTTTTCATATTGTGCGGCTAGCAGCCAACGGCGACATTTTACAAATTCCCCCCGGTACTTTCCATCGATCGATCTCTGATGCTAACGGTTCACTAGTACTTAATCAGGCAGTACGAGATCAAGTGGCCAATATCGAAACTGAATTTCGCGTCTACAACAGCGGCGAAATCCCTCGGTTACTAGCAGCCACCTCCAAACCAGCACCTTTACCTAGTTTGCATGGTGTGGAGTTTCCTGGGGCTGTACGCGATCGGCCACGGGCTGCTTAGAAAATAAGTTGTATCAAGCTAAGTCGGGAAACTCTTGGAGTAGGGCTGGATGCACAAGCTGACCATAGCTAGCATTCAAACCCTTCGCCAACGCCGGATTTTTATCCAGCGCCAACATGCCATCATTAGCCAACTGTAATACATAGGAAGCCGTGGCATTATTTAAAGCCTGAGTAGCAGTACGCGGCACCGCACCAGGCATATTGGGTACCCCATAATGCACCACCCCATACTCGGTATATACCGGCTCACTATGAGAAGTCGGATGGAGGGTTTCCATACAGCCCCCCTGATCTACCGCCACATCAATTAGCACCGAACCCGGACGCATTTTTTCGACAATCGACTTAGTTACCAAAGTAGGTGGTCGTTTACCCGGAATCAACACCGCTCCAATCACCAAATCGGCATCAGTTGCTGCCACTTCTATGTTATGACTATTGCTGTAGAGATAATTAACTCTTGCCCCAAAGATATTTTCTAAATAAGAAAGCCGATCGACATTCACATCTAAGATCTGCACATTAGCACCTAGGCCGATCGCCATCCGTGCTGCCTCCATGCCCACAATCCCGCCGCCCAAAATCGCCACCTTGCCCGGAGCCACTCCCGGCACCCCACTGAGCAACACCCCACTACCACCCTGCTGAATCTCTAGAAACCTCGCGCCAAACTGAATCGCTAACCGCCCAGCAATCACACTCATGGGAGCCAATAACGGAAAATGCCGATCGACAGTTTCTACGCTTTCGTAGGCGATCGCCTGTACCTCGCTAGCAATCAACTGCTCAGTCAACTTGCGATTAGCCGCCAAATGCAAATAAGTAAATAGCAACTGGCCAGGCTTGAGATATCCATACTCCGCAACTAACGGCTCTTTAACTTTCACCACCATCTGCTGCGCCCAGGCCGTATCGGCATTAACCGTCTTGGCACCCACTTGCTGATAGTCGGCATCGCTAAAACCCGAACCCAGACCAGCATTGCTTTCTATCGCCACATTGTGTCCTCGTTCCACCAACGTTCGGACAACGCTGGGCATCAAGCCCACCCGAAATTCGCGGTCTTTGGTTTCTTTTGGTACACCGATTTCCATGTCAGCCTCTGAGATACGTCTGGATTGGATCTGTCTAGTAGATTTTATAAATCTTAGTCATTTCAACGAATATTCTACCGCCCAGCCAGCCAAATTTTTGTTAACCTTCCTCAATATTGCTCCGGTCTGAGAGAAAAATAAGTATAATTTCTGAAAGCTCTCTAGAATTTTACGTACTGTGGATTCCTCTTTCTACCTTTCCAATCCGCCCGTTGTCCTGAATGAGAAATTTACCACTCGCACGGTCGGCACCGTCACGGTACGTAATCTAGAACAGGCCGACATTGCTCAAGCCGCCAATGTAATTGGTGATAGCTTCAAAATTGGGGCAGCCTTTGGCCGCTGGCTGATGCCTTTGTTTAAACTGGGCATCCGTGAAGACTTATACAGCCGCTGGCGAGAGCAAGACCCCCAAAGCGCTGTGGCCTTAGTAGCAACCATTAACCGCAGCACTTCTAAAGTAGTGGGGACGATCGAAGTCACCAACCGAGGGACGCTGTATCATGCAAGTTTAGCCAAACGCTACGCCTATATTGCCAATCTGGCCGTAGATGACGGTTATCGCTCTTTAGGCATTGGGCGGCAGTTAATCAACCAGTGCGAATCGATCGCCAGCCAGTGGGGCTTCGGTTACATCTATTTACATGTTATGGCCGAAAACCCAGCAGCGAATCATCTCTATACAAAAATGGGCTTTGAGGTGCTCTGTAGCGATCGCACTTGGCACTTATTACCCTGGAAACGTTCTTCTCGACTATTCTTACGCAAAGCACTTACAGTCTAAAACGTAATAATATCGCTTTCTGCCAAGGCAGTTTGTTACAATCAGCACTTAGTAGATACAGATTTATAGATGTTGATCTGATTCAGATCACTGTAAACAAAATGCCAGATCATTGCTCTTGCTCGACCTGCACCGGTGTCGATCGACGTAAATTTTTAAAATATCTTGTAGGTGCAGCTTCCTTCAGCCTAGCTGCAAGTGTTGGCGCGTCTCCAGCTCTAGCCGAGAAAAAAGTATTCAAATCACCCAAGGCACTGGTGCTGAGCTGTATCGACTATCGTATCCTGGAAGCAGAACGCTATTTTCTTTCTTTGCAAAACCTCGGAAATCTCTACGACATGACTGCTTTAGCCGGTTCTTCGTTGGCTTTAAGCGGTGTACCACACCAGTCTGATGCCATGGCTTTTTGGGATCAGCTAGATATTTCATACCGATTGCATCATATCAAAAAAGTGATTATTCTGGATCACCAAGACTGTGCTGCATTTGCCTATAAAATCGATCCGCAGCTTTCCGAAGACCCGGTGCTAGAACTAAAGACTCATCAAGAATCTCTAAGCAGAGCACATTGGGCGATTCGAGATAAGTATCCCGATCTGAATATCGAGCTGTACTTTGTCAATCTCAATGCCGATGTCAAGCCGATCGAAGCCTTAGCAAAAGTATCACCTTCGGTAAACCCTCCTACAAAAGTAGCCTGAAGGTCGATCCAGAAGTTAAACTGAGATAAATGGGCATCTTACTGGGCATGATGTAATCAAGCATTACCTCCTTGCCGTCGGGCACAAGCATACATCATCTACAGCGAAAGTTTATGAATCATAGTTCTTCCGTTCGACCATCCACTCCATCTTCAACCCGCCCGCACTTCGCTGCTTGGCGTATTCTCACTGCCCTGATTTTGACCCAGGGAGTTTGGACGGCCACACCAGTATTGGCTAACCCGGAAGCGGCCAAACCAGTCAAGGTCGCAAAAGAGAAAGAATATGGCTACGGCCAAATGCTGCAAGACGTTGATGGTGGTAAAGTCAGCAAAATTGTGGATGTTACCGGAGAAACTCGGCGAACGCTAAAAGTCTCGTTTAAAGGTAAGGCCATTACCAAAGATGTCTTGATGTTCGATAGCCTAGAAAGCAATCGGCAACTCTACGAAAAGACTAATTTTTTCAAGCGGCTAGCTACTGCCAATGTCGGCTTAGAATCCCAGCCTCGCGCTGCCGATAATTCGGGGTTACAAGGTCTATTGTTCCAACTGGGCTTGTTGGTATTAGCCCTGTTTGCGCTATCAGCAATTATTAAGCGATCGGCCAATGCTTCTGGCCAAGCTATGAATTTTGGTAAGTCTCGCGCCCGTTTCCAAATGCAGGCTAAAACCGGCGTAATGTTTGATGATGTAGCTGGTGTCAACGAAGCGAAAGAAGAACTGGCCGAAGTAGTTACCTTTCTCCAGCAACCCGAGAAGTTTACCGCTTTGGGAGCCAAAATTCCGCGCGGAGTATTGTTAGTAGGTGCCCCCGGCACGGGCAAGACCCTGATGGCCAAGGCGATCGCTGGTGAAGCTGGGGTGCCGTTCTTCAGTATCTCGGGTTCAGAATTTGTGGAAATGTTTGTGGGTGTGGGTGCTTCCCGGGTTCGGGATCTGTTTAAGAAGGCCAAAGAGAACGCGCCTTGCTTAATCTTTATCGATGAAATTGATGCTGTGGGTCGCCAACGGGGTGTAGGTATTGGTGGTGGCAACGATGAGCGAGAACAGACTCTCAATCAGTTACTAACTGAGATGGATGGCTTTGAAGGCAACCTAGGTGTAATTGTGATTGCGGCCACTAACCGACCAGATGTGCTGGATGCAGCTTTATTGCGTCCGGGTCGCTTCGATCGTCAGGTCACGGTAGATTTACCAGACTATAAGGGTCGGCTGTCGATATTAGAAGTCCATGCCCGCACCAAAAAAATGCAGGAAGGTCTGTCATTAGAAAGCGTGGCTCGTCGTACTATTGGTTTTAGTGGTGCCGACTTGGCTAACATGCTCAATGAAGCCGCTATTTTTACGGCCAGAAGACATAAAGAAGCAATCACCATCCACGAAATTGATGACGCGATCGATCGAGTGCAAGCCGGGATGGAAGGCAAGGCGATTATTGATGGTAAGTTCAAACGCCAGACGGCTTATCACGAAATTGGCCACGCCCTATTGATCACTCTGCTACCGGAGCATGACCCATTACACAAGGTAACAGTGATTCCTCGGGGTAGAGCGATCGGCCTTACTTGGTCTACTCCCTCCGAAGAATTTGGGCTAGAAAACCGCACTAAGCTCCTCTCCAGAATTATGGTGAGCCTGGGTGGCCGGATCGCCGAAGAGATTGTCTTTGGTGAAACCGAAGTAGATAGCGGTGCCGATAGCGATATTCAGCAGCTCACTCGCATTGCCCGGTTTATGGTGTCTCAGGTGGGGATGTCTACCTTGGGGTTAGTGGCGCTGAATACCGATGACAGAGAATATTCTGAAGACATTGCGGCGCAGATCGATCGAGAAGTGCGGGCGATTGTCAAAAAATGTCATCAGCAAGCCACCGAAATCTTGGCGGACTACCGCCCGTTGATGGATTCGTTGGTCGATGTGCTAATCGATAAAGAAACCATTGATGGTGAAGAGTTCCGGGAACTAGTCGATAGATACATTACCGAAAATGGCAAAGCCCCCAGACCCAAGGCTGCTGAGCCAGTGGCCGTTTAAAGCATGTTCGAGATCTTTCCTTTTGAGTTTGCTCTCGATGCCACCCAAGTAGCAGGCACCAGTCTTTGGTCATTAGCCTGCTACTGGGCTTTTTCGCCGTTAAATGATTGGTTTATGCTGCGGTTGCAGCAGTGGTTTAATTTCGCAGAGAGATCATTGTATCTTTCTCAAGAAGAGTTCGATCGCACCAAGGTAGGCCGAGAATCGCAAAATGCCTTTGCCGCATCGATGTTTAGCATTGTGCCATTTTTCATTATGGGTGGCTTGTTAAATTACGCGATCGAACAAACCCTCGGCTCCAGTTGGCCAGTCAGCCTGGGTGTAATTGGCTGCATGGTAGGCGGCATATATGAGTTAGGCCGATACCAACAAGCAGATGACAACAATAATGATGATGAATGACCGTAGGATCGGGTTCAATTATGCTAGAGCTACAACCCACTGCTGACGGATCATTTACTTTCTTTTCTACAGAGTTCAGCCAATCATTTCATAGTAGTTCGGGAGCTAAAGAAGAGGCGATCGGGAAATTTGCCACACCCACTCAACTGGCCGATCGAGCAATCACCTACAAAAAAATCAAAATCTTCGATCCCTGCTATGGTCTGGGCTATAACTGTGCCGCCGCCCTCCAAGCTATTTGGAGTGCTAATTCTCAATGCTCGGTAGAAATCGTGGCACTAGAGATTAACCCCGAAGTAGCTACAGCCGCGATCGAGCAACAGCTTCTAGCCGATTGGCTCGCGCCGATTCCAGCTTTACTTGCAGAATTAGCAGCCACCGGAAAGGTGCAAAGTAATTTATTGGCAGCTCAGCTCCAAATCGGTGATGCTCGTCAGACAATCCAAGCCGTGCAAGGGTTTCAGGCTGATGCGATCTTTCTGGATCCTTTTTCACCCGCAGTTTGCCCCGAACTATGGACAGTAGAGTTTTTACAGCTCGTCGCGGCCTGCTGCGCACCCCAAGGACTATTGGCGACCTATTCTTGTGCCGGAGCTGTGCGGAATGCGTTGATGTTGGCAGGATTTGCGGTGGGTGATACGTCCCCGGTAGGCCGAAAAGCCCCTGGTTCGATCGCCAGTCTCGACCCTGATTTGATTCTGCCGCTGACTGTTGAAATTCAGGGCTATCTCCAGACTCGTGCTGGAATTCCCTATCGGGATCCAGATTTAGCTGATACTGCCGATCGAATTCGGTTACGGCGCACCTGGGAACAACAAGAATCTACTTTAGAATCTACTTCTCAATGGCGAAAGCGTCACCCAAACAGTCTTGCAGATCCTGCACTCCCGGCGGATAAGTAAGATTAAAGTGGAGAGGAACGATCGTAATATAGTTATGTTTAATTGCCTGTACATCTGTTTCTATCGAGTCTGGCAGGTTTAAGTGGGCAGGCTGTTCAATATCTTGTAGTACTTCTCCCGATAACCAATAATAGGTTTTGCCTCTGGGATCTACTCGGGTTTGGAAGGTATCAAAATAACGACGCAGTCCTTGGCGAGTGACTAATACTCCAGCAATTTCATTGGCAGGAACAGCCGGAATATTGATGTTTAGCAAAATCGGCTCGGGTAAAGGATGTTTGGCAAAGCGAGTCAGGAGCTGACTGGCAAAATCTGCGCCGACTTGAAACTCGCGGCTGCTGAAACTGGTTAAGCTCAGTGCCAAACTGGGGATACCTTCGATCGCTCCTTCCATCGCCGCTGAAACAGTACCAGAATAGAGAATATCGGTGCCTAAGTTGGCTCCATGGTTAATACCCGAAAGCACAAAATCTGGAGGTTCTGGCAACAGAGCACCTAAAGCCAACTTTACACAGTCCGAAGGAGTACCAGAACAAGACCAGGATTTAATCTGAGGGTCAAAAATTCCGGTAACTATTTCAGCCCGAATTGGGTCATGGAGAGTTAAACCATGGCCGGTAGCGGAGCGCTCTCGATCGGGGCAAACCACTGTCACCTCATGACCAGCTTGAGCCAGAGTGTTAGCGAGAGTGCGAATTCCTTGGGCAAAGATGCCATCATCGTTGGCAATTAACAGGCGCATGGCAGAAAGTAGATAAGCATTTGGGCACTAGCCTAACAGTTTTTGCTGCTCAACAGAGCAAATCCATCTCGATATGGGTGGTATTTGGTGTGCCATAGGCTAGCTGAAGGTTGGCGGGAGTCATGACTTCTTGGGGTGAACCGTCGGCAATGAGGCGCTGGTTGAGTAAGAGCATTCGATCGAGCAACCCCATTCCTTGCCCCCAATCGTGGCTACTGACTAGTAAAATTTTGCCGAGGGCTTTGAGTTCGGCAAAAATATCAAAAATTGCGGCTTCAGTGGTGCTGTCTACGCCGGTAAAGGGTTCGTCTAGTAAAAATATTTCGGCCTGCTGTGCTAGGGCGCGGGCTAAAAAGACCCGTTGCTGTTGGCCACCAGAGAGTTCACCAATACGTCGATCGCGCAGATCCCACATTTCTACTCGTTCCAGGGCGGCTTGCACCAGCATTTTGTCCATTCGATCGGGGCGGCGCAGCCAACCAACTTTGCGGGTGCGCGCCATCATTACTACCCGCTGCACGGTAATCGGAAAATCCCAATCTACTTGAGAACGCTGAGGTAAATAGGCTACTCGATCGAGCTGCCGACAGAGGGGGCAAGTGCAGTAACTGACTAAGCCACTGGTATGGGGAGTCAAACCCAGCATGGCTTTGAGCATGGTGCTTTTGCCAGCACCATTTGGGCCTACAATCCCAACTAGTTCA
>JAYUSV010000559.1:0-3113 GCA_043755495.1 Synechococcales cyanobacterium | reverse complement strand
CGAGATGACTTGGGCTAACTTGATGGATGGTAACTTTGCCGAGGCCGATATGCGCGGTGCGCGCATGAGCGGAGCCAATTTGTCGGGGGCTTGTCTACGAGGTGCTAACTTGCGCTCCGAAAAACGGGGGGCATCTTCTGATTTACGCAGTGCCAAGCTGCAATATGCCGATTTGCGCAATGCCAATTTGTCAGGATCGAACTTGAGCAAGGCCGATCTTTCTCATGCCAATTTAACCGAGACGGTAATGCGCGGGGTGGATCTCAGTGGGGCAAATTTGACTGGGGCTAATTTAACTGGGGCAATGTTGACTGATGCAATTTTAAATGAGACTAACTTGGCTGGGGTGAATTTGACCAATGCCAAGCTGGAAAGGGCGAAGATATTGAATTGCAATATGATCGAAGTGAGTCTGCGTGGGGCTTTAATGACGGCGATCGATTTAACCAGAACTAATCTGACTAATTCTGATTTAACTAAGGCACGGATGGGTAAGGCTGACTTGACTCGGACTATTTTGTGTTTTGCGAATATGACTAATGTTGATTTAGTTGATGCTCAGTTAGCTAAGACTGATTTAGAAGATGCCAATTTAACCCGCGCTAATTTGCGGCGGGCAGAAATTAGTAGTGCCAATATGGTGGGGGTTAATTTAACTGAGGCAATTATGCCTGATGGCCGGGTGTACATGCCGGTATAATGGGGACACTAAAAAAGGTTGCCTGTTAAGTAGTTATGCTAAATATTCGCTGTCGAGGCTTAGAGTTTCGGGAAATTCAGGCTGTTATTTTTGATAAAGACGGCACTCTAGAAAACTCCGCGAATTTTTTGTATCAGCTTGCCCAGAAAAGGGCGCGATTGATTGATGCTCAAATACCTGGTGTGGGTGAACCGTTGTTAATGGCCTATGGTATTTTGGGTGGTCGTTTGGATCCGGCTGGTTTGATGGCGGTGGGGAGTCGCCCAGAGAGCTTAATTGCATCATCGGCCTATGTGGCGGAGACTGGGCGAGATTGGATTGCTGCTAAGAATTTAGTGGAGCAGGCTTTTGATGAGGCCGATAAAACTATTACTAATAACGTGCGGGAGATGTATCCGGGTAGTCGGGAATTGTTGACAGCGCTGCACGTCACGGGCGTGAAGCTAGGTATTTTGTCAAATGCGCCGACTGAGGATGTGGAATATTTTGTGAGCCAGCAGCAGCTTGGGTCTTTGTTGAGTTTGCAGATGGGTGCAGATGGAGAGGTGACTAAGCCCGATCCTAGTTTGTTTTTGACGGCTTGCGATCGACTTCAAGTTGCTCCTGGTCACACTCTGATGATTGGTGATTCAGCAGGAGATATTGAAATGGCACAGCGGGCTGAGGGGATGGGCTGTATTGCGGTGGCCTGGGGTGTGGTGGCTCCTCATTTGAAAAAGGCTACGGTGGTGATCGATCGACTCGAAGAAATAGAGATTTGCTAGCAAATCTCGATTTCTGAATTAAGAGCAAAACAGTACATCAGCTAATCACCACTGCGTTGCTAGTTCGACAAGACTGGACTAGTAATGGTACCTTGTCAGTAATTATCCTCAAGACTGCGTATTTGACTGCCACTGCGCGGGATAATAAGAAGGTCTGGATTTTTTGCCCCCACATGATCGACTACCTCGCTGAAATATTGACTGCTCGGGTTTATGACGTAGCCCAAGAAAGCCCCCTCGAATTAGCCGCTAACCTTTCAAAGCGACTGGATAACCGCCTATTGCTGAAACGAGAAGACTTACAATCAGTGTTTTCGTTTAAATTGCGAGGAGCCTATAACAAAATGGCCAAGCTCTCCCCAGCTCTATTGGCTAAAGGAGTTGTAACCGCTTCAGCCGGAAATCATGCCCAGGGCGTAGCTTTGGGAGCAAAGCGTTTAGGCACCAAAGCTGTGATTGTGATGCCCACCACCACCCCTCAGGTAAAGATCGCCGCAGTAAGGGCACGGGATGGAGAAGTGGTTCTATACGGCAACAGCTACGATGATGCCTACAATCGAGCCAGAGAAATTGAGATAGAGCAGGGCTTGACCTTTATTCATCCCTTTGATGACCCTGACGTAATTGCTGGCCAAGGAACGATCGGGATGGAGATTTTGCGTCAATATCAGCAGCCGATCCATGCCATTTTTGTGGCGATCGGCGGCGGTGGCTTAATTGCTGGGGTCGCAGCCTATGTCAAACGTCTACACCCCAATATCAAAATCATTGGTGTAGAACCAGTCGATGCCGATGCCATGCATCAATCATTAGCGGCTGGCCACCGGGTTAAATTATCTCAGGTAGGCTTGTTTGCCGATGGGGTAGCAGTCAAAGAAGTAGGCGTAGAAACTTTCCGGCTCTGTCAGGAATATGTAGACGAAGTCTTGCTGGTGAACACCGATGATATTTGCGCCGCTATTAAAGATGTCTTTGAAGATACTCGATCGATCTTAGAACCAGCCGGAGCCTTGGCGATTGCTGGAGCCAAGGCATACGTGGAGCGCGAGGGAATTACTGGCGAAACCTTGGTGGCAATTGCCTGTGGAGCCAATATGAACTTTAATCGCTTACGGTTTGTGGCCGAACGCGCCGAAGTCGGTGAACAGCGCGAAGCAATCTTGGCCGTGACCATTCCCGAAGAGCGCGGCAGTTTCCGGCGGTTTTGCACTTTGCTAGGCAGCCATAACCTCACCGAATTTAACTACCGCATGTCGAATGCCAGCGCTGCCCATATTTTTGTGGGTGTGCAAGTACAGGGAAGACCAGATACCAAAGAGATTATTGCCAAGCTCACAGCAGCAGGCTTTGAAACCCTTGATTTGACTGCCGATGAAATGGCCAAAATGCATCTGCGGCACATGGTTGGCGGTCGATCGCCGGTAGCGCAGGCCGAATTGCTGTATCGCTTTGAGTTTGCCGAGCGCCCTGGTGAGATGACCCGCTTTTTAAACAGCCTGCATCCCAATTGGAATATTAGCCTATTTCACTATCGTAATCATGGAGCGGACTATGGCAGAATTTTGATTGGAGTAGAGGTGCCGCTGACTGATCGCACCGAATGGCAAGAGTTTTTAGATCGATCGGACTATGTTTACTGGGATGAAACC
>JAYUSV010000558.1:0-9419 GCA_043755495.1 Synechococcales cyanobacterium | reverse complement strand
ATCGAATCATCGGGTCAATCACCGAAAAAGTCTTACCGCTCCCTGGCGCACCACATACCGTCGTACCCCGCTGACCATCGGGGATAAACACCGTATTTGCTTGGGGCGAAATCTCAAATCGCTTAATTACTTTGCCATCCTTAGTCCGAGGATTTTTTAGAGCACTGATAATTGGCGTATTAATCCAAGTAGTCAAACCATCTCGCTTACGCTCGTTAATTTGCTTGATAGCTACCGATCGCGCTGCTTTTTTTTCAGTTACTCCCGCCCAATGAGCACTAGCCACCCCCACTTTTTTGCCTTCTCCAGACATCAGCCAGTAGCCCCCAATACCCAACGCTACCAAGGTCAATAAACCTTGGGGTGTCCAGAGCTGCCGCTTGTATGGCTCTGCCCACTGAGGCACCACAACATCTGGCAAACTCTGAGCTTGAGCAGGTTGTCCAGTTGCCATCCCCATGACGACAATAATCAGTAAGTACTTGAAAATAAAAGTTTTCATGTTTAGTTAGAAACGCGAAGGAAAACAAACTGACTCATATTTTTGCCATTATTAACAATTTTGGCTTTTTGTTTGACTAGCAGTTTCATGGTTAAAAGAGTTGCACTGCATTTTGTGGTGTCAATACTGTAATACTAACTGTGCCTCTGGCAGGATGGCAAGATGAGGTACGATGCTTCAGAGAAAACGCTGAATATTAGATAAAGTTATTAAGACCGTACAAAAAAAGCTTCCACAAACCGGTTGTGAAAGATCTTTTACTTTTACAGTGACAATAAAAAGCTATGCCAATTGTGCCTGCACATTCTTAGCGTTGCTATCCACAAGCTGGTCAGCCGCACTCGGCGAAATGCCAGGGATCTGTTGGGCAATATCTTTAACCTCTTTAATGTCAAGATCAGTACCGATAGCTGTTCTCACAACTGCCTGATTCCAGTCAGAGCCACCTCTCTGGATGCCAGCTTGTTCTAACATCTCAGCAATTGCTTCGTACCTCTGCACGGCAATTGATCTTTTGGGCGATGCTTGATCAGCAACAGCAAACTGACTTTGTGTTTCAGAATTATTATGTTCATCAATGGAAGCTTGCCTACCGTCCAGCCTCCTGAATTTTGGCTGCTGCTCCCACTTAACTTTAGTAATTTGCACTCCATCTTCCACCTGATTACCAGGAAAGTCAGTAGAGTGGCGAGCGCTTATGTACACGCTATTGCCTAGATAAATTCCAACATGTCCTGGGAAAGAAATCATATCACCAATTTTTGCCTCTTTGGGGTTGACATTTGACATGTAAGGAATTGATTCTTGCTGATATAGATTTTCAGCACTGACAGGAGTACGATTAAATGGGTTATACCCAGAAAGCGGAAATGGTGATCCTGAAGTGGCCGCTACCTCAGCAACAAAACGATTGCATTTTAGATCGTTTTTACTATTATCATTAGGATCAAGCCTACCCATTCCATACCTAGCTGGAATGTCGGCAGTAGATGCGTAATCTGTAGGAGTACCTGTCCAAATCTCTAGAGCTTTTAATGCAGCTCTTTGCCCCGGTGTTCTTGCATTTGCAGGAATTTTAAATATTCTGTCAACACTTCGATTTACCACATCAAGGTTGGTTGCGAAATTGTTGCTAGATGGATCTGTAGATCTTCTAGATTCTTCAGATAGTTGGCTGAGAGATCTTTTAATTTGTTGTGAGTTTGGCATTTTAATTACCTCTTAGAGTATATAAATTACTTGCTGATTTCGCACCATCCGAAAAAAATGTAGCATTGTAGCAGTTGTTTCTGTCAACCTTTATAAGCACTTTGACCGAAAGACTCACTTATTTTGACAAACTTTCCATTAGAATCTTTAGCAAGAATTAGGTAATGATAATACGCTTCATTATAGACGTTGAATGATCCTCTTTTGATGTGGAATTTGGCAACAACACATTTATTCGATGTAGAACATTTGCCAAATAAATCTGAGAAGTAGTAGGTATTATCTAACTCTAGTCTCCAATTGTTTTCTGAATCTAATGGATACTCATAATTATCAAGTACATCCTTATTTAGTCGTTCGGTAGGTGTTTTGCCAGACAAACACGAATGCGCTATTTTAGCAAAATCTTTAGAAGCAGTATCATTACGTAAAACTTTTTCTATTAAAAAATTTTTATTGGTACAGTATAAAGGTAAGGGTTCTAACTTATGATCTAATAGAAAGAACCCAGTTAATAAAGCAATAGATCCAAAACCTAGCCATTTTATATGTTTTTTCATTATTAAATACCTTTAAGCAACTTAAGAAAATAGAACATTTGCTCTTTCAATGTGTGTCTTCTCGATTCACATAACATATTTATCTCTCTTGAATTTAGTATTTAGTTTAGACCTGCCTGCTATTCTATAACAAAAAGCGGATTGCTAGCTATTAATTGCTGTTGTTTGTAAGGCTCTGCCCACTGCGGCACCGCAACATCCGACAAACTCTGAGCTTGAACGGGTTGAACAGTAGCCATTCCCGTGACCACCATAATTAACAAGTAGTTGAAAATAAAAGTTTTCATGTTTAGTTAGAAATGCAAAGGAAAACAAACTGACTAATAATTAAAAAATTATCCATTGATCGATCACGACCAAAATCAATGGACAATTTAGATTGATTATTTACGCCGCCCAATTGGTTGATAGCGCTCATGACCTCTACTCCAATGACGAGGAGGATTCATAAACTTAGACAAAAACTTGTAAGGTTTTTTACCAGTTAATACTGTCCAGGTCACACAGCCCCATACTATTAGTCCCACTGTCCACTGCCAATCCAAGGGGAAAATACTGCGGGTAAAAATCAACACTACCAACGAGATCCCGCCCCAGGGAAAGATTAAATCGGCGGGGATTGGTCCCAGACTAGGACGGGAACCCAGCATTTGGTTGATTTGACGAAACTTAGACATGAACTAACCAGGAATAATAGGAGGAATAGTAGGAGTCCCAGCACCATTAGTAGTACCAGTAATTGCACCAACCAAAATGTCGCCCAAAGTACCAGCTAGCACTACAAAGAAAGGAGTCTTGGCTAGATCTTTCCATTCTTCACCCTGGCGTACAGCCTGAAATACTTGCACAATGCCGAATAGCACGTACATTACAAACAACATGCGCAAAGTATTCATCACCAAGTCTATAACGGTGGTGACGTTACCACTGTTTCCAAAATTAGTTTTAACAAACTCCTGAGCATTCCGAAAAAACTGGGCGTGAGAGGGTTCTACAAAAGAGAGTGCCAAAACAACTCCAGATAGCAAGCCCAGTATGATACCAGTGAGCATCACGACATTTAGTTTGTAACGCTGAAAGAACTCTCTAGACTGATTTTGAGCTTTCCAGATAGCTACTGGGTTGGAGTAAATACAGCTAGCAAAAAACATTAAAGCTAAAAAGCTATTGCCACCAAATAGACTGATAATAGCGCTAATGAAATATCCGACAGACATTACTCGGCTTTGAAGCACGGACTGGAGCTGATTTGAAATCTTAGAGGCCAATCGCTTAGAAGAAGATCTAGACATATTCTTATTATTTGCAGTTAAGGAGATAATCGTAGGCAAGAGCGTAGCATTGCATTTCACTATTGAGTCTTGGCAGTGATAAGCTTACTGAATGCCAAATCTTTTGTGAGTCAATACCGCCATGATAGCCACCACTTTTATTGATGGCTAGATGTGATGCTTTTCTCCGGTAAAAAGGCTGAATATCTGAATATCTTGCTTAATTTCATATTTTTGGCTAATGCCATGTCACAAAAGAAACACGTTGAGCTGTTAGTGAGTTGCCCAACTAAAACTCCGTTTAAATAGTATAAGCAGCTGAGGAATTGCCAATGTCCTCCAGCCCGTGTTACTTTGAATGTGGCTTTTGCACCTTTCAGACTATGTTTAGCAGCCACACACAGTTTTTCTCGCCCCAATGCCATATTGCCATTGGGGGATTGCCGCAGCGACGAACCTAGGGTCACAGTCGGCAGATGTTTTTCAGCCTTTTCCGAATTATCTGGGCTGCGATCGCCTAATCATTTGCGGCAATTCCAGTTGCCCAGCGGCACTTCATTCAACCTAATCCAATAAAAGCAAAAAATAACGGAGTAAAACATTGATCCCCACCTTAATTCAACAACTGTACATGTCCCCTGAGGCTCCGGATTCTACACCTTTTAGTAAGGAAGAATTCGATCGGCAGGTAATGACCACTTATGGACGGTATGACCTGGCATTAGTTAAAGGCTCTGGCTGTCAAGTCTGGGATGCTCAAGGCAAAGAATACCTAGACTTCGTAGCTGGCATTGCCACCTGCACCCTCGGCCACGCCCATCCAGCAATGGTGATGGCAGCAACTCAGCAAATGCAGCAGCTCACCCATGTTTCCAACCTCTATTACATTCCCGTCCAGGGTGAGTTGGCTAAATGGTTAGTTGAGCATTCTTGTGCCGATCGGGTGTTTTTTTGCAACTCGGGAGCCGAAGCCAACGAAGGAGCTATTAAGTTGGCGCGCAAATATGGCCACACTAAACTGGGTATCAGCGACCCAGTAATTATCACCGCCGCTGCCAGCTTTCATGGCCGGACGATGGCCACCATCACCGCCACGGGTCAACCCAAGTATCAAAAGAACTTCACTCCTTTAGTCCCTGGATTTTACTATGTACCCTACAACGATCTAGATGCGCTGAAGTCTGCCCTGACCGAGCTATCAGGAAAAGTTGCGGCCATCATGCTAGAACCGTTACAAGGTGAAGGCGGCGTGAATCCTGGCCAAAAAGAATACTTCCAACAGGTACGGCAGCTCTGTGATCAGCATCAGATTTTGTTGATCCTAGATGAAGTACAAACTGGCATGGGTAGAACCGGTAAATATTGGGGATATGAAAACCTCGGTATTGAGCCAGATGTGTTCACCAGTGCCAAAGGTTTGGGGGGTGGAGTGCCGATCGGTGCTCTGCTCTGTAAAGAATTTTGTAATGTATTCCAGCCGGGGGATCATGCCAGCACCTTTGGCGGCAACCCCTTCGCCTGTGCCGTGGCCTTGAGCGTTTGTCAAACCGTTGAAGCCGAAAACCTGCCGGCTAATGCCGCAGCACAAGGCGATCGACTGCGGGCTGGTTTGCAAGCAATGGTGGCCAAATATCCTGAACATCTGCTAGAGGTGCGGGGTTGGGGGCTAATTGATGGCTTAGAGCTGCAAGCTGATAATTTGATCGTTGCTGGAGACGTGGTCAAAGCAGCCATGGCTCAGGGCTTGCTTTTGGTGCCAGCGGGACCGAAGGTAGTGCGGTTTGTGCCGCCGTTGATTGTGACTGAAGAAGAAATCGATCGGGCTTTGTCACTGGTGGATACCGCCCTGACCATGCTTACTCACAGCTAACAATCTAGACCTAATAGCTGTTGTGTTAATCTGAATCTATGCTGAAACTTTGAATCCCTCAATGGATTGTTTGTCTAGTAAATAATCCATTGATACCAATAAACACCAACCCGCCATGTCAGACTCTTCTCCGTTGCCCGTGGGGACGATCCTTGAAAATAACTACAAAATTATTAGTGAGTTAGGTCAAGGTGGCTTTGCCCGCACTTACCTAGCAGCCAACCTACGGCGTTTTAATGAGAACTGTGTGTTGAAACAGTTTGCACCCCAAATGGGGACTAATTTGGCCAAGGCAACGGAGTTGTTTGAGCGGGAAGCAAACGTGATGTATAACCTCAGTCACGATCAAATCCCCCGCTTTCGGGAGCAGTTTAAAGCTCGGACGGTGGCTGGAGAATCTTTGTTTATTGTTCAAGATTATGTAGATGGTGATAACTACTCCGAGATGATCGATCGACGGGGCAAGTTATTTTCAGAAAAAGAAGCCTGCGAATTCTTGCAGCAAATTTTGCCAGTGCTAGACTATATTCATTCTTTAGATGTAATTCACCGCGATATTTCTCCTGATAATATTATTTGTCGTAAAGCTGATGGTAAGCCAGTTTTAATCGACTTTGGTGCGGTGCGTGAAGCTGCGGCCAAATATAGTCAAACCTCAGCTACAGTGATTGGCAAAGTTGGCTATGCCCCCGAAGAACAAATGCGTCGTGGTCAAGTAATGCCCAGTAGTGATCTTTATGCTTTAGCGGCTACTACTCTGACATTATTAACCGGCGAACAGCCCGAGAAGCTGTACAATACTCAATTAGCAACTTGGGACTGGGACAGGCATATTAAGCTGAGTGGGAGTATGAAAAAACTGCTGCATAAAATGTTGGCTTACCGCCCTGATAAGCGCTATCCCACAGCAGCAGCGGTATTGGCCGCGCTCCCCAATACTAAACATCTCAGTAAGCAGTCGTTGCCCACCACATTGGGAGCCAAAAATAAGCCCCAAAATAATTTTTTGTCTAAGATGAAGACTATCGTGGTTTCTCCGCGTAGAACTAGAGTAAAGACCACTCGACCACCTCGTACTATTGTCGCAACTGAATGGAAAAAACCGGCCAGGGGTACTTTGAAGTTTTTCACAATCCTATTTTTAGGGATTTGGGGGGCGACGGCGGGTTGGCAGTGGGGGCAAAGTCAATGGAAGAATGCCAGCAGTTCATTTAACCCCAATAAAATAATTAACGATACATTGGCACAGTCACCGCTAAAATCTTGGACAAATAGTTGGCCGAAGTCTTGGGGTTCTGTTCAATCGGTGAGTGATGCAGTAGCCAGCGTGTTGCCGAACAATGCGGTGGATGAGCAGAAAATTTTGGATAAGCGAGTGGCTGTTCAGAAAAAAATTCGGGAGACGGGTAAGTCGGCTGATAAATTTTACAAGAAGGTCGATCGAGCTTTTTATGCGAAGCACCCGGAATTAAATAAGCGAGAGCTGAGGCCAGTAGCCGAGGATAGTAAGCTGCGCTATGAGTGGTGGTCTTTAGCTCATCAGATGTTGAATTAGAGAGCGTCGAGAATTTGGGTGAGAGCCATTGCTGTCCAATCGATGTCAGCCTCAATCGTTTGGCGGCCTAAAGTAAGGCGGATGCCACTGGCTGCGATGTGTTCATTCTGTCCCATCGCTAACAAGATGGGGCTGGGTAAATTTTTACCGTTACTACAAGCAGAACCAGCACCAATGCCAATTCCGGCAAGGTTCATTGCCCGCACGATCGACCTGCCAGAATATTTGGTGGTAAAGCTGAGGTGATGGGGTAAGCGCTGGGTGGGATGTCCGCTGAGTTGTATATCTGGACGGTGTTGGAGAAGGTTTAGTAATCGATTTCGGAGGTTTTGTAGGCGGCGAATTTCCACTGACAGCTCAGATTTTGCCAATTCTGCTGCGACCCCAAACCCGGCAATTTGGGCTGTAGCTTGGGTGCCCGATCGAAGTCCATTTTCTTGACCACCACCACGCAACAATGGTAAAAGCTGTAGCTGGTCACTCACATACAAGGCTCCTACTCCGCCACCACCGTAGAGTTTGTGAGCTGACATAGACAGTAAGTTAATTCCTTGGTTTGGTGCATCGATCGACAATCTCCCGGCTGCTTGGACAGCATCGGTATGAAAGGGAACTTGGGCTTGGTGGCAAATTTTGGCTAGTTGTTCGATCGGCTGAATTGTCCCTACTTCACTTTGGCCATAAATTACTGATACCAGAGCCGTGTTGGGTTGTAAGGCTACCTTCAAATCAGCAGGATCAATCAAGCCATATTTATCTACCGGCAATATAGTGATTTGCCAGCCTTGCTTTTCCAGCCACAGCGCAGGCTGGGTAATAGCCGAATGTTCGACGCTAGAAATAATCAGGTGTTGAGGAGAAATATACTGCTGAGCAATCCCCATGATTGCCAAATTGTTGGCTTCGGTGCCACTGGCCGTAAAAACCATATTGTGAGGCTGTGCCCCAATTAATTCAGCAACTTGGGCACGGGCAGTCTCTAAAATTACGGCTCCCCGTTCACCCCATTGATGCAAACTGCTAGGATTGCCCCACTCTGCGGTCAAAACAGCCTGAATAGCCGCGATCGCCTCGGGGCGGGTGGGAGTGGTGGCGCTATAGTCTAAATAAATCTGCATGAAGCACTGACCAGACATCTCCCTCATTATCTAGCTCTGGGAGCTAAACAGCAAATCTTTGACCCAACAAGAACTCAGCGATCGACAGATCTGCCGGAGTGGTCACTTTCAGATTACTCTCAGCCCCCAGCACAATTTTTACTGGCAAACCACAGCGCTCAAACAAAGCCGCGTCATCAGTTACTTCCCAATTTAACTCTCGTCCTCGATCGTGGCAGTCTTTTAAAAGCTGAGTGCGAAAACCCTGGGGAGTCTGGGCTGCCCACAGAGTAGCTCGATCTGGTGTGCCGGTAACGGTCTTGTTGCCATCCACAATCTTGATAGTGTCTTTGACCGGCACTGCTGTTACCAAACCATCGCAGTCTTGCAAGGCCGCTGCACAGCGATCGAACAAGTCTGGTTGCGCCAAACAGCGAGCGCCGTCATGAATTAACACATGGCTAGCCGTTAACGGTAAAGCTTGCAAGCCGTTGTATACCGATTCTTGGCGACTGTCGCCGCCCATCACGATCTCGATATGTTTGCCGAGATTAAGCTGGCTGAGTAAACCAGCAATGAAACCTTGATCGGCTGGCTGGGCAATGATGCCAATCCAATCGATCGAACTTGCTGCCTCGGCGGCCAATAGAGTCCAAGCCAAAATTGGCTTACCCAAAACATTCAAAAACAGCTTGTTTTGGTCGCTACCCATCCGCTTGCCCATCCCGGCTGCTGGAATCAATAGATGCATGTTACTCAGCGGCCACGTTTACAGTCATCAGTTTGACCGCAGGTTTGATCGGGCGCTTCTCTTCTTTTTTCTCGAAGACAATTTCGCAACTCCAATCGACCTCCGACCAGCGATAGATTTGATCGGAACTGTTGTCATCAGCCTGAAGGTTGAGTAGGCTGTTTCGATCGGTCTCTAAAAACTCGCCAGTATCCACATCCATCAACACAGTGTTGAGGAGCTTAAAATGCTGTTTGACTTTGACTTTGCGGCCATCGGTGATGCTGTAGACTTTACCTTCGTAAAACTTCTGGACGTAGCCGCCTTCCCGCGCCCATTGATTGGCGCTACCAGTCTTTACCCACTGCTTGGTGCCGTTGGCAAAATATACAACCACGAGTTTTGGTTGCTCTAAACTTTTCTGTTCGCCCATGGAAATATCTCGGAAACTTGTCTCTATATTACCCTACTGATTGAAAAGCCGCATGAGCAGGACTACTTAGCTGTTCTAGCTACTAGTTTGCAGTGTCTGGTTGGTCTGGTAGAATTGGCGGAAGTCTTGAGGGTTTAAACCAGTGCTTGCAGCAGTTCTCCATGGTCGTGAAGACCTTCGCCTTACCGAAGT
>JAYUSV010000557.1:0-3123 GCA_043755495.1 Synechococcales cyanobacterium | reverse complement strand
TTAACTTGGGCATGAATAGTTTCTAGGCGCTCTTTGGTATGAGAAATTGACTCTGGAGAATCAACCTGAACTGTGACGCTGGCCGATAGTAGTTCTCCGGCATTAGTCAAAATCCCGATTAGGCCTCGATCGGATAAATCTGGAGCGACTTTTAAATAGCGGAGATCGTCTAGTAAATTTTCTAAAACAGTGGAGGCATGCAATGTGCCTTCAGCTCCTACAGTTACAGCACCACCCTTAATAGTATGAATTGCCCGATAAATAGATTGAATATCGGCTGTCCAAGAGTCAGGCTTTAGCTGATTTACTAGTCGAAAATAATCAGATAGGTGTTGATCAGTATCTACCGCGAACATTTCACGCAACTCTTGCTGAAGCTGTGCTTCAGCTTCATCCATTTCCGCATCCATGACTTGAGCTAAGTTTTCTAGTGAATTCATGATGTTAGTTTAGAGCTGCTTTATTAACCAACAAACTGCGTGGTTGAACGGTAGCAATTGCGGTGGTGGCTGTAGCGAAAATTTGCTGAGAATCACTAGCTTGAGTAATTAAATGCTGCAACAAGCGATCGCTTTCATAAACATCTTCATGAAGTCCAGAAGTTACTGTCTGAATCTGGGTCGTATGCTGAAGCAGCATTCGGAGACTGAGATTAGTAGTAGCCGACAAACTGCTTACCTGATTGGCAACTGCTTCAAATTCGCGAGCAATACTATTGAATTGGGATGGCTCTTGTTCTTGAATTGCCCGGTTAGAAAGTAGCACGGCATTAAAAGCCAATACTTTGGTCAGTGCTGCCATTCGCTTTTGCTGGCGAGAAAACTGACTAGCCATTTCTACAAATTCGTCTAAAGCCTGAGTCCGATTGCTAATTTGGCCGTTGCCCTGCTGCAAAACTTCTAATCCGGCGAGTAAGTTACTTAGTTCTTGGTGACCATGAGCAATGGCTGAACTCACAACTTGTAGTGCTGATACATTAGCTGACTCGATATTGATATCTGGTAGCAGACTGCTTTTAATCCCCATATCTAGAGAGCAAGATAAAAAGCTCGTAGAAGCTTCTGGACTAGCATCTAATATCGGGCTAAAGTCATCCTCAATTTTATTGGGGAGTAATTCATTGGGGAGTAATTCATTGGGGAGTTTGAAAACTTGAATATTACCTAATAACTGGTAAGAAAGCTGGTTGAGATGAATCCCTGCTTTTTGAGCATCTTTGGCTTGAGTCGAAATTTGCTGCGATAGAATAACGATTCCGTCCATCGCTGCCGCCGTAAGATCGGTCGCGTCCAAAATTCTTTGACTGGTGCGATTAACTGTTTCTCCAGCTTCTACGGCTTTTTTTGTAACTATTTGTACTACTTCAAATGCTTTGGTAGCTTCTTTGACTTCGCTGGTAAAGGCTTTGACCAGTTCTCCCATGTTTTGAACTTCGTGATCGACGGTAGATACGACTAAATCTATTTGGGAACTGCGTTGCTCTAAGTTAGTAAGACTAACGCTGGTATGTTGTGCCAATTTACCAACCCGATCAGCGATCGATTCAAACTCACGGGCAACTACGGCAAACTGCTCAGGATCTTTTTGCTCGGCAGCACGGGCGGCCACCAATGAGGCGTTTAAAGCCAAAATTTGAGTCTGGGTGGCAATCTCATTTTGGTCATGGACAAATCGATCGGTCTGGCCGACAAATTCACCCAAGGTTTTGATTTGTTGCACAATTCGATCGCTACCCTGCTGGAGCATTTCGCTGTCGCGTTCTAAATGGTGAATAGATGCTTGGCTTTTACCAACAGTGGTCTGTAAACTTCTTAACGATTGATTGGTTTCAGCCAGTTGTTGGGCTGCGGCCCAGGCGACACTACGCACATCTTTGGTTAAAGACTGCACCGATCGAGCAGCATGGGTTTGCTCGGTGGTATCTCTGGCCACTGCTTCGGCAATTTTTTGACGGTTTTTGCTACCTGCGGCTACTTGTTGAGCAGTATTAGCTGCTTGATAAATTACTCTACTGAGTTCTTCGGTTAAACGATTTAAGGTATCACCGACCAGTCCCACAACTCCTTCCGACAGAGGAACACGGGTAGTTAAGTCTCCCGATTCCATTGCTGATACAGCATTCAGGAGAATGCTGACATCTTGCTGTAAGATTTTGCTTTCTTTGCTAACTTTTTTCTGTTCTTTGTAACGTCTTTTTACTTCTTCTTGTAGTTCTAATTGCATAGCTGTTTCGGTATAAAGGTGATCGCGAATAGCAATTAAAAGTATCAGCCAGCCCGATAATAAAAATGTGAAAATACAAAGAACCCCAGAGATGGCCAATGGTTCTTTGTGATCTTTGATAAGTTCCACTGTGCAAAAAGCTGTAAAGCTAAGGCTACAGAGCATAATGATTATTCCTACCACAAAAAGCTGTGCTTGCACAAACTTACGGAGAGCTTGGAATAATCTTTTTGTTTGCCGATAGAAAGTAATTCTCATTGTTGTTGTAGATTTCTACTGAGCGGTTGCCAAAGATGACTAGGTAAGAGTTGAGGATTTGCCATCACAAATAAGTTTTTTGGAGTAGTCGATGGGAAGTCTTTTTTTCCCATACTGCCCAAAACTCGATCGATCACTATTCCAGTATTTTGCCAACTGTTAATGTGTACTCCTAAGCGCACCACTGTATAATGGTCTGTTCTACTAGGTTGAGTCTCAGGTAAAAACTGCCAACCAGCCACCAAAGTTAAAAAGCTATTTTGATGATTGGCAATGCCCAGAATAACTGGTGAGTAGTGGGGCATTTGTAGCACTTTGTTTTGTTCTATCTGCAACACCTCACCCACCCAAGTAGCAGGCAACACCAAAGTGTATTTACCAATTTCGGTGAGCAAATACCGATCGGCTAAAGCTGTTGGCTCACTATTGGTTAAAAGCATTGAGCTAACCGCCGCTGAAAAATATCTGCTAATCCTTCTTTGGTGGCTGGTTTAGGTAAATAATCATTGGCCCCAGCACGCTCTATACCATAGTTGATTTCCAGTGGTGTTTTCTTGACCGAACATATCACCACATATTGGTCACCAATTACTGGATCTATTCGAATATTTCTCAATAGACGATAGCCATCAACATCTGGCA
>JAYUSV010000556.1:0-9451 GCA_043755495.1 Synechococcales cyanobacterium | reverse complement strand
CTATTTGTTCCTTTTTGGCTTGAAATCTCGCTTTTAACGCCTTTTTTATGGTGAATATCTCAAGATTCTTCCCCCTAGCACCCCTTTGCTAAAGGGGGACTGGAGTGGTTGGGGTCTTTAGAGTCTGCCAGAGATTAGTTCTGACTCTTCTTCGATTTTGTTGAGGGTCATGTAGATGCGGTTGATGGCGTTGAGGTAGGCGCGAGTGCTGGCAATAACGATGTCGGTATCTAGGCCGCGCCCGCGATACTTACGTCCAGCGTATTCGAGCATGACATGGGCGATACCTTGGTCGTCGTTACCTTCTCCAATCGCGGAGATAGTGAACTCTTTGAGAGTGGGGGAATTTAGTGGAACAATTCCTTGGACGGCACGCTGGATAGCATTATAGATGGCATCGATCGGGCCATCGCCATCGGCGGTTTCTTTGATCATTTCGGATTGGCCTTCTTTCTCTAAGACCACAGTGGCGCTGGGAGTTAAGCCAAATTCACCGCTGGGGGCTTGGGTACCAGAGACGTATTGGACAAACTTGAGCTTGAAGGTTTCGGGGACTAGATTGATTACGTCATCGACAATCGCCTCTAAATCTCGATCGGTAATGCTCTTCTTTTGGTCGGCAACATCTTTGAACCGCACGAAGGCTTTGTTTAAGTCGTTGTCGGACAAGTCGAAGCCCAGTTCTACTAAGCGAGTGCGGAAAGCATTACGTCCAGAAAGTTTACCTAGGACGATCGAGTTTTCGGATACCCCAACTAACTGGGCATCCATGATTTCGTAGGTGAGGCGATTTTTTAACATGCCGTCTTGGTGAATGCCAGATTCGTGGGCGAAGGCATTGGCTCCGACAATCGCTTTGTTGGGTTGGACGATCATGCCGGTGCATTCCGAGACTAGTTGAGAGGTTTTACGAATTTGGCGGGTATCTATATTAGTTAATGGTTCGGTGGAGTCTGCCGGTTTACCTAAGAAGGGGTTGAAGTATTGGCGACGAACATGGAGTGCCATGACTAATTCTTCTAAAGCGGCGTTGCCAGCCCGTTCGCCGATGCCGTTGATGGTGCATTCTAGTTGGCGTGCGCCGCTTTTGACTGCTTCCAGGAAGTTGGCGACAGCTAAGCCCAAGTCGTTGTGGCCATGAACAGAGATGATGGCTCGATCAATATTCGGGACATTATCTTTAATGCCTTTAATCAAGGCACCATATTCGGCAGGGGTAATGTAGCCAACTGTGTCGGGAATGTTGACGGTGGTGGCTCCGGCGGCGATCGCTCTTTCTAATACTTGGTAAAGGAATGCGGGTTCCGATCGACAGGCATCTTCTGGGGAGAATTCGATGTCATCGACTAGGGAGCGGGCATAGGTAACCATTTCGCTGGTGATGTCTAGGACTTCGGCACGGGTCTTTTTTAGCTTGAACTCCATGTGAATGTCGGAGGTAGCTAGGAAGGTATGGATGCGTTTGTGGGCTGCGGGAGCGAGGGCATCGGCGGCGGCTTTGATGTCTTTGGCGCTGGCGCGGGCAAGGCCACAGATTTTGGGGCCGTCGATGGTGCCGACTTGGGTGGCGATTTGTTGGACGGCTTCGAAGTCGCCTTTGCTGGAGAAGGGGAAGCCTGCTTCGATGATATCTACTTTTAATTTGGCTAATTGTTTGGCGATTCGCAGTTTTTCTTCGACGTTTAGTTTGGCTCCGGGGGATTGTTCACCGTCGCGTAAGGTGGTATCGAAGATTAGGATTTTGTCGCTGGCTAGGGATGAGTTCATGGTTTTGGGGGTGATGAAGTTTGGGGTAGGGTGCTCTAGATCTAAAAAGGCGACCCTTTTGTACATTAAGGATCGCCTACATCGGATGATGGTGGGATGAGTTTTAGGTGACAGAGAATGAGCGATCGAAGGATTCTTCTATCACCTAACTAAGGAGTAGTAATGCTGCGGAATTCTGTTTGGGCTTTTGGGCGAAGGTCATTACGGTTGTTTTGCCGGTTTTTAATTCTGTGAGCTTCTGTGTATCCATTGTGCCCTGGGTTAGCTGAGTTGTAACTCGGGGTTGTGGATTTGCTGCATATACTGTATCACGTATTTTTTCACATTGGTTGGGGAGTCAATCAGCAATTCCAAATTAGGATTACGGTGCTAAGCCAGGTTGATGCTTGGGGACTATCCCCCCAGACCCCCCAGCAGAGGGCGGAACGCCGCCCTCCACGCCTCCCTACGTAAGGGTTGATCTTACTGAGTTGCCGCGTTGTCTTTATTGATCAAGCTTAGTTGGGTTGACAGCCGCAACTGCGCGACAACACTGGTTGGTGTTTTTGAATTTGGAAGCGCTGGAATCAATGTTTTGTAGGAAAGATACAATGCAATCATTCTCTAACAGAGTCTGAAATCATGACGGATACAAAACCAGAAACAATAAGTTCAGAAACTCTCTGGGCAGGTCAGAGTGGTGAACGGTGGCTGACTAATGCCGATCGATTTGAGGAAATGTTGGAGCCGATCGGTCAAGCGTTGATTGAACTGGCGGCGTTTCAACCAGGTGAACAGATTATTGATGTGGGCTGTGGAGCTGGGGCTACGAGTATTTCGATCGCTCAAAAGGTCGGTTCAGCGGGTGCTGTAACGGGGTTAGATATTTCGCCGGTGCTGGTGGCAGAGGCTACTAAACGCGCCCAGATGTTAGGTTTGGAAAATCTGAATTTTGTGTTGGGGGATGCGGCGATTGCTGAGTTGTCTTTGGGGCAGGCAGATTGTGTGGTGTCTCGGTTTGGCATTATGTTTTTTAGCGATCCGCACGCGGCTTTTGCTCATCTGCATGGTTTCTTGAAGCCCGGTGGCCGAATGGTTTTTGCTTGTTGGGCACCGCTGCTACAAAATCTATGGATGCTGGAAGTCAGAAATATTATTGATACACATTACCCCTTGCCAACTCCAGTGCCTCGCGCTCCGAGTCCTTTTGCTTTTGATGAGCCAGTATATGTGCAGGAAATACTTCGATCGGCGGGCTTTAAGGATGTGAGGGTTTCATTGTGGGAGAACAATTTGAGTGTGGGTGGTGCTGGATCTAATGCTGAGTCTGCTGCGGAATTTTTGCTTAAGGCTTTGGGTATTGCTCAGTTGCCGGAGGATTTGCCTGCGGCGATCGGGATTGCAGTTCACACTGATTTAAAAGAGCGGTTGAGAATGTTTGAGACAGAGGAAGGGGTGAAAATGCCTGCTGCGGCTTGGCTAATTAGTGCTGGTGCTTAGATTAATTGTCGGAGGTTGAAAGTTGGGAGGATTTACGATGAGTTTAAGACACGAGAGGAGAAGTCGGGTAGCAAATTAATTCCGGATGGGATGGCGGAAATATTGCACTTGCCCTCATCCCCCAATCCCTTCTCCCAGGCTTGGGAGAAGGGGAGTCGGAGCACAAAACGAAATTTCTGAATTTTGTGGTTACAAGGATACATCTAAGGGGATATTCCATGAGCTGCGCTAAGATCGACCATCAACACCAGTCTGAAATGATAAAATCAACTTATCTCCCAAACTTAATTGAGAGGCCATACCCATGACCACAATATCTCATCAACTAATCACGCGCACAGAAAGGGGATTAACCATCTCAGGCACTCGTATTACTATTTACGACATAATGGATTACGCGAATTCACAGTATCCAGCAAAATTCATCAGCTCATTATTAAATTTGACAGAGGCTCAAATCAATGATGCATTAGCTTACATCGAAGCCCATCGATCTGAAGTTGAAGCTGAATATCAAATTGTCCTAGAACAAGCCAAGACATCTCAACAATACTGGACAGAACGAAACCACGAGCATATCGCCCAGGCAACAATGACTTCTAGACAAGGCAAAGAAGCGCTATGGGCAAAGCTTCAATCTCAAAAAGCTCAGCACGCCCAAGAAGCATGAAATTCCTCATCGATCACAACTTAGGAGGACATACCGAAATTTTATTAGGCAACATTGCCAGTCAAGGCTGGTTAGAGTTACTTCCAGTCCAATTTATTACCTTCAAAGAAATAAATCTGCCGATCGATAGCAGTGATCGAATAGTCTGGCGACTTGCCCAAGCCAATCAAATGATTTTACTGACCGCTAATCGCAGTATGAAAGGCGAAGAATCGTTGGAACAAGTTCTCCGCGAAGAAAACACAGCAAGCTCTTTACCGGTAGTGACCATTGGTGACGCTAAACGATTATTAGCTGATCGCACTTATCGAAATCTTGCAGCCGATCGAATTATTGAAATTGCATTAGATATAGAAACCTGGATGGGGACTGGTCGTGTCTTTGTACCGTAAATCGCAAAATCGAAATAACCGACTAATTGTTCTTAAGAAATAGTTTCTGAAAAATTCGGATCAGCCAATTTTCTAGGATTAACATCAATCGATCGAGCCATTCCATTAATTGGACAAAGATCGATCGATGATATCCCAAGTCGGAAGTAGGAGTCTCTATCCATTCTGGGGTGAACACAGTTTTACTATCAGCTTGATGACGAGCAATACTGTGAGAACCTTCAATCTCCCACTCCTGCGATCGATCATGCAGCGCCTGCTTAGCCGCCTCACTCAAACCAGCCTTCCGCCCAAACTTCCATTTAATAATCGATGAATCAACCACCGGAGCCACCGCTAAATCCCCACTAGCACCGCGCACCAGACGGCCAGGTTCGGGCACCGGCTGCGTAAACTCCCTAGTGGGCAACATCAAAGCACTCGGCGCAGCCACCGTCAGTTGACCCCCAGGTTCCTGCGCCGGACTATCGATCCAGAGATAATCACGATAAAAATGGAGCCAATTACCCACTTTTTGCCATGGGGTAGGTGGAGCCGATGGCAAAGTTAATTGACTAGGGGCGGGATTTAGTAACGCCGAATCTTCGGCAGACAATTCTGGCTGATTGGCTTGATCGATCGACCACTGTTGCGCCAACACCGGGTCAATTTGGCGCTGGAGATGCAACTGCTGACTAGGGGAAAGGACATCTAAGATTTGGTTATATCGATCGACTAATACGATCGATCGATCGGCCAACAGCGAAGCCAAACCCCGAATCACCGGCTTAGTGCGTTGGGGAAGTGCCGCTTCACCCCGCAGAGCCAACTGACTTTCACTCAACAGCGTTGTATCCCAATCCTTGGCATCCACCACTGACCAATCTTCCCGCACTGGCATTTGCAGCTCGCCATAACCCGCTGCGGCCACTTCCGCCAAAATTATTTCGACTTCAATGCGCGGCTTAGTCAGAGTGGGAGGTAACTCTTTAAGTTTTTTTTTGGCAGCAATTTGATGGCTGGGGTCTTGTTTAAATCGATCAAACCAACGCAGCGGCGACAGCAAAATTTGGCCAGTCCATTGCACTGACACCTTAACTTGACGCAGGCCTAAGCCCACCCCTTCGCGCAAGCGATAGGCTTGCCGATGGAGAAATCCAAACAGACGGCTACGATAAACACCGGGCTTTGCTTCTTTCTTACTCTCTAGAGCACCAGAGATATCTGAAAGTTCTTTCATCACACACCTGCGTTGCATCCAGAATCTGATTTTATCTGGCTATTAGGAAATTAGCTAGTCTAAATTATTTAAATGTACTCTGGGGAGCCTATTTTTGAAGCCACAAACAACTTCCCAAGAAATTGTGTTTAAACTGCTAGCCCAGTCATCAGCAGTAATGGAAGCGTTACCGTCATTGCCTATTAGTGTTACCACATCGCCTACCTTAACACTGGAGCTTTCTTTAGCTAAATCTGCATCTAGGTCTGTGACATCTAACATGAGTTGATCCATCGTAATAGTCCCCACTTGCTTCACTCGTTGACCACGCAACAAAACCTCTAACTTGTTAGACCATTGACGAGGCACTCCGTCTGCATAGCCAATTCCCACAACTGCAATCCTACTTTCTCTTTCAGTCTTAAATGTGTGGCCATAGCTAACACCAGTTCCTTGTGGAATAGTTTTTATTTGACTAATACGGGCTTTTACACTCATAACTGGTTTTAATTTTAATTTTTCACGAAAATGTACAGCAGGGTATAAGCCGTAAAGTGCCAATCCAGGCCGCACCATGTCGTAGTGCATTTTCTTATGGATCATTAGTCCGGCGGAATTGGCTAGATGTAGTAAGGGTTTCTGCCCTTGGTCGAATAGTTTTTCGACACTAGTAATGGCCTGCTGAAAATCCCGATGCTGCTGAGATAAAAATGTCAAGTCTTGATCTTCAGCAGTGGCGAAGTGAGAATAAATACTTTTGATTTTCAGCTTACTTAAATTGCCAATTTCATTATAAACTTCTGCTAGTTCTGCATAGGGGATACCTAGTCTGGACATGCCAGTGTCTACTTTTATATGAACTGGAAATGGTTCACCAATCGGTTCTACCAAGCAATTTTGAAACTGCTTAGCCTGTTCAACACTGACAATTGAAGGCTCTAGCAAATGTTTTTCAATCAACTTTATTTCGTCACAGCTATTTGCTGCTCCCAATAGCAAAATTGGTGCTTCAATACCATATTCCCGTAATAATTTCCCTTCATATACAGTTGCTACCGCCAAATAATTGGCTCCAGCCCTTAGGACAGTTTTAGCTACCTTCAGAGCACCATGACCATATGCATCAGCCTTAACTACGGCCAATAGGGAAGTCGTTCGCTCCAAAAGATCAGGACTACGAATCTGCTCCACATTGTGTACTAGGTTGGCATGGTCGATCTCCACCCATGCTCGTTGTTGCTCTTCTCCGACTATCGATTCACTGGACTTCAGTAGAGTATCAAGAGTTGTTAAGTTCTGAATCAAGTTTCCGGCCTGCTCTCACAAAAATACGTGTTTATATAGACTTACAAACCAAATGAGATAACAAAAAAAATCGCAGGATTTTCAATCTCAGGTTAATGGTGTAAGTGTTGCAGAAATTCTAGCTGGGCAAGACCAAGCTTAGATTATCCTGCTTTTAGGACCCCCGTCTGTATTTTAGGATTCCCGTTTTATCTCACCTCAACTCACTTAGTTCCATAAAGATACTTAGTCGGCATAGGCAAAGTTGCTATTTGGGCAATTTTCTAACATTAGTGCCGTGGACAACCGTATCATATGTTTACAATTTTGCAAACACACCAGTATGCTGCCAATCCGCCAAATCATTGAGTACAAACAGCAAAACAAGAAAATCACAGTGCTGACTGCCTGGGATTATCCGATCGCCCAAATCCTCGATCGAGCCGGGGTAGACATCATCCTCGTAGGTGACTCGTTGGCAATGGTAGCACTGGGTCACAACAGCACTCTGCCCTTGACCTTAGATGCCATGATTCACCATGCCCAAGCAGTAATGCGCGGGGTCGAGAACGCTTTGGTCGTGGTAGATCTGCCATTTTTAACCTATCAGCAAAATGTAAGTACAGCGATCGCCTCAGCCGGAAGAGTGTTAAAAGAAACCGGTGCCGGGGCGGTGAAACTAGAAGGCGGTCATCCTCAGATGATCGAAACCGTGGCGCGGCTGGTGGAAATTGGGATTCCGGTGATGGGGCATGTAGGTTTAACACCCCAATCAGTCAAGCAGTTGGGGTTTCGGCAACAGGGAAAAACGGAGGTCGATCGACAGCGCATCATATCTGAGGCTGTGGCACTGGAGCGGGCTGGAGCGTTTTCGATCGTCTTAGAACATATCCCCACCGATTTAGCTCAGGAAATAAGTATAAAGCTAATGATTCCGACGATCGGTATTGGAGCTGGGGTACATTGTGATGGCCAGGTGTTGGTGACGGCGGATTTGTTGGGGTTGAGTGATCGATTGCCGCCTTTTGCCCAGGCTTATATCGATTTAAGCAGTAGTATCACCACAGCAGTCCAGGCATATCAACAAAATGTGCAGCAGGGTGTCTTTCCACCAAGTTAAAACAATTCAGCGATTTGGCCGGATTTAGTAAAATGGGGATCAATGTAAATGTTGTTTACGATCAAGGAAGCGACCAGGTTTCTTGTGATAAATTCTCTTTATAAAAGCTATTAGGTTTACAGACTAATGGATACGACTACTATTCCGCCACAGCAGGATCCCTCTCTAGGGGCAGAAATTAGCGACTACGTGGCACATTTACAGTTGCATATGGCTTTGCAGGCCAGAAATTTAGTCCCAGACACCCTAAAAACCGGTGATAAATTACAGATGCTGCTGCACGAAACTCAAGCCCAGTGCGAAAAGCTTTCTTCCCGTCAGGGTCGCTAAACTTCAATATTCTTTCAAAAATTAGCAAAAAAAATCAGCAATTCCCTAGTAATAATTACTGACTTTTTCGTTTGGAAATTGCTCGAAAGTTGATCGGCTATTTCGCAACCAACTAACGAATTCTGGATATGGGATTGACAAACACCAAGCAGCTTGCTATGCTCAATTTTCTATTTTCATTGCTCCCTGCTGCCAGACACAGGTAAGGAGGCTATCATAGCTGAAACATTAACCCTCACAGTCAGCTTACGCGGCACCCGAGAACAAAAAGACACCTGTCAAGTATTTCGGCTCACCGGTTTGTTGGATGCTTTTTCGGAGCCGACTTTTCAAAAAGTTGTCGGCAAGTTTATTGATGATGGACCACCGCATATTATCTTAGACCTCTCTAAGATCGATTTCGTAGACAGCTCTGGCTTGGGAGCCTTGGTTAAACTGGTTAAAAAGACCCAATCTGTAGAGGGTACTTTGCAGGTGGTTGCCAACGCGCGAGTAATGCAGACTGTCAAATTGGTAAGACTAGAAAAATTCTTGTCAATTCAGGCTTCGGTGGATGATGCTCTGACTAACGTACCAGCGGCTTAGAGCCGAGGTGCCGCAACTCTCCCATAGAGACGATCGACACCAACGACTCGAATTTTGTGGATCGATCATTTACTTTTGATGATCGATTAATTCCGTGATTAGCTAATTTTATAGTTAACTTTGTGACCGATCTGGACGAAGAGATGTGGCCGAACCTCCCGGCAATTGGCGGGTTGTCTCTGCCCATACAACAGGTATCGCCAATATCGTTGGCATACATTGGTGATGCAGTTTATGAACTGTACGTGCGCACTAGTCTGCTACTGCCTCTCAAGAAACCACAATCCTACCATCAGGAAGTGGTCGCTCAAGTCCGAGCCGAAACTCAGGCTCGTCATTTAGAATTGCTATTGCCCAGGTTGACCGAGTTGGAGCTGTCTTGGCTCAAGCGTGGTCGCAATGCAGCCAGCGGTGGCCCACGCCGCGTCAGTCCCGAGACATACCAGCAAGCCACTGGTTTTGAAACATTAATTGGCTACCTGTACCTCACCAATCCCCAACGCCTGCAAGAACTGCTGGCAGAAATAGTTTTGGTCTCTGCTACCCTTTGAGCCGATCGACATTTGAGCGATCGAGTATTTTTTTATGCCTTTTAAACCCCGTAAAGCTGGTGGTAATTTTGGTAG
>JAYUSV010000555.1:0-9455 GCA_043755495.1 Synechococcales cyanobacterium | reverse complement strand
TCTACTCGAATCGCTGTACCGCTCTCACGATGGGTAAAGGCAGAGGTCATTGCAACAGGATATAGCCAAGCATCCCATTGGGTTAATGCTTCATCCATATCACTAGGGGCACAGATCCCCATGATTTATTCCGCGTTGGCGCACAGGCAACTCGAAACTTTGCCCAGCATTATCCTGCCCGTTATGGCGTGATGATGCAGTACCAAATGCAACCCAATAATCCAGAAGAGCTTGACATCATCCAGAATGCTTTATATTTCTTTCAGCAATCGCTTCAACTCTACGAACTAAGTGACGATGCTTTGATTGATGCGATGCGGATGGTCAATGCAGCAATTTATGGTTTTATCGCCAGAGAACAGCTAGAACTAATGACCTTAAACCGTTCGACCGAGCGCAGCTATGAAGTCATGCTGGATGCTCTCATCGTTGCACTTGAATATATTCGACAACGCGATCGCTAATTACTTAGTGCTAGTGGGTAGCAGATTAATATAACTACCAATGGACGGTCTTAAGACTTTACCCTAGCCAGTATATCAAGCGGCATAACTACTTATTAGACTGAACGAGATCTACCTAACACCCTGAAATAGGATCATGGGTAGAAAACCTTCCACCTAACACCCTTCACAAGCATATTAGGCCGAAATAAGTCAGCCTAATATCCTCAATCGGTATATTGGGCTGCTCTAATTCAGCGTAACATCCAATCCATTCTTGTGTAGCAGTGTAATAAAATCTTAACAAAACTAATAGGCAGACATGTGGTGATTTTCTCATAGGCATAGATATTTCACCCAAGAAAACAGCAAATCGATCGAGCAACACCACCACTCACATCAAGATCCAAGAAATGCCCATCATCCTACTGCTCTCTAGCTTACACATCATTTAGAAAAACTCAATTATGGCAAAGGAGCCTTTTTGCTAGAAAATGGAAAGCTAGTCGATTCCACAAAGCGGACGCTACGCGATCGGGGAGACCCCCAGCGGCTGCGTCACCAATCAATTAACCCCGAAAACCATGTTATTTAGCGAAGTTGTCAGCAAATTGGGCAATCCCCAGCACCATCTCGGTGCCAACCCCGAAATCAGCGGCTTAACCCCGATCGATCAAACCCAACCAGGCACTCTCAGCTACATCGAAGGCGACAAATTCGCGGGCTTAATTGCCACCACCACCGCAGCAGCGTTGGTCTTGCCCCAAAAAGACGACATTCTGGCTAGCGCCACAGCTCAAGGAATAGCCTGGGTAGCCTCCCCAGATCCGCGCTTACTTTTTGCCCAAGCAATCGGCCTTTTCTATCAACCATTCCAACCCCAGCCCGGAATTCATCCTTCAGCAGTCATCGATCCCCAGGTAAAGCTGGGTGCAGATGTATATATTGGTGCCCATGTGGTGATTCAAGGAGAAGTATCGATCGGCGATCGCACGGTAATTCATCCCAATGTAACTATTTATCCTGATGTGCAGATTGGTGATGATACTGTACTTCATGCCAACTGTGTAATTCATGAGCGCAGCCGCATTGGTAATCGCTGTGTAATTAATAGCGGCACCACGATCGGCGCGGAGGGCTTTGGCTTTGTGCCCACGGCTACTGGCTGGTTTAAGATGCAGCAGTCAGGCTACACCATATTGGCAGACCAAGTAGAAATTGGCTGCAATAGCTGCGTCGATCGAGCGGCAGTGGGTGATACCAAAATTGGTCGTGATACTAAGATTGATAATTTGGTTCACATTGGCCATGGCTCTGAAATTGGCTCAAACTGTGCGATTGCTGCTCAGGTGGGCTTAGTTGGCGGGGTGAAGATTGGCAATCAAGTTTTGCTGGGTGGCCAAGTGGGTATTGCGAATAAAATCACGGTGGGTGATAGGGTGATTGCCTCTCCCAAAAGTGGTCTGCATAGCGATGTTCCGGCGGGCACAGTAATGTCGGGGTATCCGGCGGTTCCCCACAAAACTTGGCTAAAAGCTTCGGCAATTATTAATCGATTGCCCGAAATGTATCAAGCATTCAAAAAGCTCCAAAGATGAATTTTTGGTATTGGAACCTTAAATTGCTCAATAGCGTCGGCTGGCTCTAAGATATCCACTACTCTTCTAAAACAAGATTTTATATGCATCGATCACCAAATGGTAAAACACAGCTATCGATCTTCCACAGCCGCAAACCTTGGACAATGCTGATTGGACTATTTGTTGCTACCTACTGCGCAGTGGGTTTATGGTCATCGGCAACAGTTGCCCAAGCCCCACCCGCAGAAACCAATACCCCCGTTAATGTATGCGCCACCGGATTGGTACAACCAGCTATCACTAACAAGTCTAGCTTTCCTGCATACCAGGTAATCAAAGATGCCGGTGTAGCCAGGCTTGGCCCCGATGACGACTGCGCACGCATTACTCCCCTACCCAAAGGCACCAGAGCACGGGTCATAGCTACTGCCCAAGGGCCAAATAAATCGCGTCAACCAGTACCTTGGTCACAGCTAGACTATGGAGCCTGGATTGAAACTTCCGAATTAACCCTGGTTAATACACCAGCCTTAGTTAACGCCCAACTTACCAAAGTCAGCACTAGGGTATTACCAGAAACCACCGAAATCTCTTTTCCCCTGAGCAGCGCAGTGCCCATCCAAGTCGCCCAGGCCGATCGATCATTTAGCCTTACTCTGCACAACACCAGCAGCACAATTCAAACCCTCACCGAAAATAACAAAACCCAGAAATGGGTTAGTACGGTCAAATTCACCAATCCGGTGATCGATCGAGCCACCTGGCAAAAAATTGGCACAGATGCCATCCGCTTTAACTTCCAGCTCAAACCCAAACAACAATGGGGCTACCGCTTGCGCTACGAAGGCAACACTCTGGTGCTAGCCTTACGCCAGCCCCCCAAAATTATTACCAACATCTCTCAACCCCTCAAAGGCATCAAAATTGTAGTAGATGCTGGCCATGGCAAAGAAGATTCTGGGGCGTTGGGCACTGCCAACGGGATTACTTACATAGAAAAAGACTTGAACCTACAGTTGTCCATCGAACTACAAAAAGAACTCCAAAAACGCGGCGCGATTGTCACCATGACTCGCAGTACTGACCTAAACCCATCCTTGGATGACAGGCAGGTAATTATTAACCAAACCGCCCCGGCCTTATCGATTTCTATTCATCACGATTCTTCCGGCAGTGGTCGAGTGACAGCAAGAGGATCCTCTATTTATTGGTACCATCCCCAATCTCAAAATTTGGCAGCCAGCATCTTGAGCTACTTTACTCGGGAAGGCAAACGACCAATTTTAAATAATAATGGGGTCATCGAAAAGAGCTTTTCTCTTGCTCGTCCAACAGTTGCACCCGCAGTTTTATTGGAGGTCGGTTTTATGACGGCACCAGAAGAAGTAACGGAGTTAGCTCAGCCCGCTACCCAGCAACGACTAGCCAAGGTTTTGGCTAATGGCATTCAGCAGTGGGTCATCGATCGGGCTGTTGGCTAGGTATTTTGGCTCGGCTTTAATCGGTGAGTAGGGTCGAACTAACTAGTTATTAAGGGCTACCGAATTGGTAGCCTTTGCCATAAACCGTATAAATTAGCTCAGGCATTCCGTCGATCGATAGTTTTCGCCGTAACAAACGCATCAACGCAGCCAATACATTACTGCTGGGCGGCTCACCACTGTCTCCCCAGAGCTGGTCATGGATTTGTTGATGAGTGACCAAGTGACCCGCATGAGCCATCAAGTAGGCCAAGAGCTGCGCTTCTTTTTCTGATAACTCGATTGTCTTACCCGATCGATAAACCAATTGGCTATCGGGATCTAAAGAAATATCGGCGGCTTGAATAATTTTGTTATCTAGCAGCTCACTGCCTTGTCCTCGTCTCAACAGCGCCCGAATTCTGGCCAATAGTTCCCGCAGTTCAAAGGGCTTCACCAAATAATCATCGGCACCGGCATCTAGGCCCTGCACCCGATCGTCGAGAGTATCTTGAGCCGTCAAAAACAGCACCGGTTTGGTATTGCCAGTCGATCGCAAGCTACGGCAAATTTCGATGCCATTTTTGCCCGGTAGCACCCAATCTAAAATGTATAGGTCATAGGGGTGCTCGAGCGCCAACGACGCACCCCTATGACCATCAGCAGCTACGTCAATTTGGTAGCCTTCTTGTTGCAGCAGGCGGCTAAGAGGGTTAGTAAGTTCTTGCTCATCGTCTACCAACAAAATGCGCATAGGAGTCTCTGGGATTGCGAAGCTGGTACTAGCTAAAAATACTGATGATTTGAGCAGTTAATAATTAAGGTGGAATCTGTGGGTATGATACTGGAGAGGAATCTATGACTGCAACCGCTAGAATAAAAAAGCAAAGTATTTTTGCCCAAGAGTTGGATAACCCAACCACTTTTTGGTATCTTACCCACTGGAACAATCTGCGCGGCTCGGTTATTCTAGTGCCCTCGGTGTATTTTTCAGTTATGTTTTTCCCTTATTGAGGGCGATCGATTCAGCTATGCAACCACCCATTCCTCTAGGAACGATGCTCCAGAAGCGTTACCGAGTGACTAAAATCCTTGGTCAAGGCGGGTTTGGTCGTACCTATCTGGCACAGGATACAGCTTGTTTCGATGAACTTTGTGTCTTAAAAGAGTTTACTCCCAACGAACGAGGCCGTGACTCGCTGCGCAAAGCTCGAGAACTCTTTAAAAGAGAAGCCGAAGCCCTATATGCAATTAATCATCCTCAAATTCCTCGCTTCCGCGCCAACTTTGAAGAAGCGAAACGGCTCTTTTTGATCCAGGAATATGCTGAAGGGAAGACTTATGCCAAAATTTTGGGTGAAAGAATTCGTGAATCTCGCACCTTTACTGAGCAAGAAGCTATTACCTTTTTGCAAAACATGTTGCCGGTATTGGAAAATATCCATGCTCAGGGCATCATTCACCGAGATATTTCTCCAGATAATATTATTTGCCGCGAAAGTGATAAGTTACCCGTCCTCATTGACTTCGGCGTGGTCAAAGCCGGAGTAACCAACCTAGAAGCTGAAGGTGAGGTGGGTGAACAGGGCACCACTGTGGGCAAAGCGGGCTATGCCCCCAACGAGCAGTTGCAAACCGGCGAAGCTTATGCCAACAGCGACTTGTATGCCCTAGCTGTCACCACCGTCGTGATGATGACCGGGCGCAAGCCAGAAAGCCTGATTGACAAGTCCAGTATGAGCTGGAAATGGCAGCAATGGCTGCCGACCATCAGCCCTTGGTTTGCTAAAGTACTAATGCGGATGATGAGCTATCGTCCGGCTGCCCGCTATCAATCAGCCAAAGAGGTAGCTCAGGCATTGCGATCGGTGGCTGAGTTGGTTGCAGGAGGCGAAAACCCCGAACTAATTGCTTCACTGGATGCTGCCAATTCTCCGGGCAGCGGCACTACCGGCAATAGTGGCCAATCATCAAATCGCTATACCACCTACCGTCCCAAACAGCGTCAGCGCAGCCCTATTCTAAATAGTCCTTGGATTTTGGCGGGGGCTGGTGGTTTGGTGGCGCTGATTCCCTTTGTCATGATCAAAATGATGTTTGATGGCCCCTCGAAGCCACCTAGTCCGGCCAATCCACCGATCGTCAGTGAGAAAACTCCCGCCCCAGATAAACCGAATGCTCTGCCGGGAACAATCGTAACTCCTCTGGCTCCCCAAGTTCTTGCAGCAGAACAGGTCACAGTCAGTCCGGGGCTGTCTGTCATTCGCCAAGGAACACTCCAGACCAATCAAGAAATGGTCTACCGCTTAAATGGTTTACAGCAAAATCAAAACTTGGTCGTGAATATTAATGGTGGGGTAAAGATGAGTATTGTGGCTCCCAATAATCAGCCTGTAGATTTCCGTTCTAGTGAAGTTGTGGACTGGAATGGCACTATTTTGGTAGCTGGTGACTACACAGTAAAAGTGAAATTACCTGATGGGGTACCTGCCGCCGCTTATGTCTTGACCATCAATGCAGCCTCGCCTCCCCCCTCTGGAGGTATCAACCCCAATCCGGCAGTGACCATTAGTCCAGTGGCAGCGCCCACCCCTTTGGTCGTACCCAATACTATTCCTCCTAGCAGTCCAAATAAATAAGTCGTGCCGAAGGCCAGGAAACTAGTTTTGTTGCTGACATTGGTCTGCTTGGGGCTAACAGTTGCGGCTGCCTATTGGTTGGGCGGCATTGATCGACAGACTCTTGCCCATTGGCTAACTCAACATGGCTGGTGGGCACCGTTGTTTTATGTGTTGGTCTATATGACGGCCACATTTTTTTTGCTGCCTTCTACCCCCTTAAACTTAGTGGGTGGAGCAGTTTTTGGGGTGTATTGGGGCACAGTCTGGACGACGATCGGGGCAATTTCGGCTGCGATACTCTGCTTTTGGTTTAGTCGCACTTTAGGCCGCAATTTTATTCAGCAGCGTTTTAGTGGGCGTTGGCAACAGCTCGATCAAGAAGTTGCCGAAGGTGGCTTGTTTTATATGATTGCAGTGCGTCTATTGCCGCTGTTGCCCTATGGCTTGGTGAATTTTGGGGCGGGAGTGAGTGGAGTAAAATTCAAAGACTATTTGCTGGGGACAGTGATTGGCACTACGCCGGGACTGTTACCGTTTATTTTGATGGGCGATGGTCTGACTGATTTGCGACGAGGCAACTTATGGCATTTGACTATTGCCTCGACTTTAGTGGCCTTGTTGATTGCTGGGGCAACTTGGTATCGGCGCAGGCAATAGATAGCTTACGCTACGCGAACGACGTGGCTCAGCACCAGTCGCTTGCAGCTTTGGTGATCAAAGTAACAAGAACTTCTAGTAGGATGGTGGCTATGCAAGAGCCAATTTCTGGGGATTTAACCCCATTTCATCCCAAAACTCAGCGCCGCCGTCCCTGGTGGCTATTTGTTGCTCCGGTTGCTGTTGTGGCCACGGTGGCAGGCGGTTATATGGCTATGGCTCCGCCGGTGAGCAAGCTAAATGGCATGAATTTATTGCCAGCTAACACCATCATCGCTGCCCAAATAGCGATCGATCGATCGGACTGGTTGCGGCTCAAAAATATGGGGACTCCAGCTAGTCGAGCCATCTTACAGCGGGAGTTAGCAAAGTGGTCTCAAGAAACTTTGGGCAATACTAATTTACTCCAGAGCATTCCTCCCTGGCTGGGTAAAGAAATTTATTGGGCACGGTTATCGACTGGTGATAACTTGGCATTATTGTCGATTAGAGATACTTTGCCAGCCCAACCGGGTAAAGAACGCCAATATCAGGGAGTGACGGTGTGGGAAACTGCTAAAGAATCTAGAGCAGTTATTGCCAGCAAAGATGAAAAATTTTTAGCGATCGGCAGTAAAGCAGCGATCGAGCAGACGATAACCGCCCCAAAAGGTCAAAACTTAGCGATTGTACCGGCCTATGCCCAGATGAATAAGGCGATCATTGGTGGCGACTCGATTGCCCAAGTTTATGTTAATCTGCCCCAGGTTCTGGGTAGCAAAAGCCTCGCTAAGCTGTCTTCCCAAGCTATGTTAATGAATATCTCCATCAAGGATCAGGTACTAACAGCCAAAGGAGCCATGTGGAGCAATCAAAAATTAACTCCTAGTAAACAAAGCCCCGGATTTGCCGCTCAAGTACCGGCCAGCACCATGCTGCTGCTATCTGGTAGTAGTTTAGGCAAGTTGTGGGCAGAATATTTACCCTTAGCAGCCAATAATCCCCAGGCTCCGCTTCAGCCTCAGGTGTTGCAAGATAGCCTGAAATCTAGTACTGGCTTAGATCTGACTACCAATATTTTAGCTTGGGGCAGTGGCGAGTTTGCGGTGGCAATCGTGCCTCAAACTCCGGCAGCTCAAACTCAGATCGAGAGCGGATCGGTAGGAGGTGCTTTGCTGTTGCTCTCTCGATCGACCGATCCCACAGCAACTGATCAAACCATGAGCAGTTTGGATAAAACCATGGCCGATCGCTATAAGTTCAAGATAGACAAGACCAATCTTAAAGATTTATCTCTAGTCCGCTGGTCTGGTGCTTTGGGGGGAACTCAGGCTACTCATGGCTGGCTGCCCAATCAGGTGGCTTTTTTGACTTTGGGGGTACCGATCGCTGAGCAGTTTTTGCCCAAACCCGATAAATCTCTAGAAAATCATGCAGATTTTCGGCAGGTGATGTCTGGGGGCATCTCACCGCTCGATGCTCAGGTTTATATAGATGTGAATAAAATGGCTACCAGTGGTAATTTACCGCTGCAAAAATTCCCGGCAGATACCCAGGCAATTTTGCAGGCGATTAACTCGATCGGGTTGGTGAGCAATGCAGTTAGTGACCAAGCCAACCGCTTTGATTTGAATATTTATCTCAAATCTGTTGCCAAATAAGACCTAATCCAACGGACTAATAACTCCTCGACCGCCACGATTCATGACATGGGTGTAAATCATGGTGGTTTTGACATCTTTGTGCCCCAAAAGTTCTTGGACTGTGCGGATATCGTAACCATTTTGGAGTAGATGGGTTGCAAAGCTATGCCGAAAGGTATGGCAGCCAACTTTTTTATGAATTTTAGCTTGTCTTACGGCTTGCTTGACCGCTTTTTGTAAACCACTTTCGTGGAGATGATGCCGCCGGACAATACCAGTTCTGGGATCGGTGGAAAGGCAAAAACTGGGAAACACATACTGCCAAATCCATTCTGTTTCAGCGTTAGGATACTTTCGCTCTAGGGCAAATGGTAAATAGACTTGTCCATAGCCTTGCTCTAGATCACGCTCATGCAGACAAAATACTAGTTTCAAATGGGCTTGTAAGAATGGAGTGAGGGTTATTGGCAGCATTGTCACTCGCCCTTTTTGGCCTTTGGTATCACGAACAACGATCTGCTGATAGGGAAAATCTAGGTCTTTTATGCGCAAGCACAATGCTTCGGACAAGCGTAGCCCTGTGCCATAGAGAAGCTGTACTAATAGCTTGTATTCTCCAGACATTTGGTTAATAATAGATTGAACTTCTAGTTTGGTAAGAACAGTCGGCAAATACCGAGATTTTTTCGCTCGCAGTGCATCGACAGATCCCAGCTCTTGATCCAGAACAATGTGATACAAAAATAATAAAGCACTGAGAGCTTGGTTTTGGGTGGAAGCAGCAACATTGCCGACTATGGCTAAGTGACTTAAGAATGCTTGGACTTCTGCCACACCCATATCTTTGGGATGTTGCTTGTTATGAAACAGAATATACCGTTTGATCCATGCCACATAGGTTTGCTCTGTACGATAGGAGTAATGCTTCAGACGAATAGCTTGTCGAACCCTATCGAGTAGTTTAGGTGGGGCGGGCTGTTCCATAAACATTGGAAAGAAAATGAAGATTATTACAAAATGTTAGAGAATTACTCCTATATCGAGCAAGAGCATTTAAACTGAAGTCAATTCA
>JAYUSV010000554.1:0-3125 GCA_043755495.1 Synechococcales cyanobacterium | reverse complement strand
TTAACACGGTCACTTATTGCGAATCGAAAATCCTTTACCCCGATTTGATAAAATGAAAGTCTCTCTGAATATAGCTTCTAGCACCTGAATACTTACGGCATTAGCTTACAAAAACGCCACGTATTACCATTGCTAATGATCCCGAAAGTATCTGCATCAGAGGCAATAGGCTCTGTGTGGCCATCAAGTTGGCGGTTTTGCCACTGACAGGCCTGCATTTCTACTAAGCACTGTGCCAGCCCCTGCTCAAAATCATCTTTTTTAGCCTCAATCACACAGAGCAATGGTCGATCGAAGTAGTCTTTGCGTTCCGCAATCACATAATCGGCGTGACCGGTTAGACAATCACTTTCAATTTTTGCCCCCTTCCAAATTTTGAGATAGTCTAAGCCATAAATAGCTTCCTCACAAATAGCATCAATAATTAATTTTTTAGATTCCTCATAATTTGAGAGATCAAACAACTCCGACAACCGCCCCATCCGCTGATCAAAAAACACACTAGGAGTCTGTGGTAGAGCCTTGATGAACCAGGGGTCGATCGTCTTGATGCCTAGTTGCTGGTAAGCATCAGCGTAACTAAAGCTAGAAAAATTGCGCTTCTTAATTTTTTTCTTAGTCGTCATCTTTACCCCAAACATCCTCAAAATCCATAATGTATTATCCTCTACCTACCTGTGATGCGCCAAATGCTGAATTTTAGCAAAGTCTATCGGGTCTAACTTTCAGCATTTCGAGGGATGTGGCAGCCTGAAAGGAAGGTGTAAGCTAAATCCTAGTATTTATAGCCCTGTCCTCTATTTGGACTAAAACTTTATGAGCGCTGGCGATATCGATCCTCAATTTGGTGCCGTTAGTCTGGCCAACACGTTTCTTCCTCGACTTGGCTTAGTACAACCAGATGGCAAAATACTTGTTGCCGATCAAACTTCTTTAGCCCGATATAACATCGATGGCTCGATCGACAGTAGTTTTGGCACCAATGGCCAGATGCTACTTAGTAACCTCACATTGTCGCCCGTAAACACAGTCACAGCCTTAGCCCTTCAGCCCGACGGCAGCATCATAGTAGCTACTGGCCAAGATCGCTCTCTTTTAGTGACTCCCTCATTTTTGCAGCAGCCCGCTCTGTTTAGGTTAAATGTCGATGGCTCGATCGACCAAGCCTTTAGCCAAAATGCCAGATTTTCTAGTGCTGTAAACGGCGCAGGCAGCAATCTGTTATCGGTGCAGCCAGATGGGTCGATCGTTGCCTTGGGCAGTAATAATATCTACCGCTATGAGCCTAACGGCACATTGCAATTTATTGCTAATTTAGAAGCAGGCACTGGTAATATTGCTGGCTTACGGAGCTTTGCTACTCAACAAGGCAATAAGATTGTCACTGCCGACTACATTGCCAGTACCGCTATTTTCGACCTTTCGGGCAACAATTACTCATTGGTGCTAAACCGCTATAACCTAGATGGCACACTCGATCGAACTTTTGGCAATAATGGCACCGTGATTGGAACAGGACTACCAGATTTTCGGGTGACGGGAATCACCACCGATGCCAATGGTCAGTTGATTTTAACTGGTGCCAACGAGTTGTTATCGCCGGGAACAAGCACCACTCTATTGGTCAAGTACAGCAGCAATGGCGCTCTAGATCAAAACTTTGGCACCAATGGAGTAGTAAATACTGGCCTGATCGACTGGCGTTTTACTTCTAGTCAAAGTAGTTTGACTGTGCAGCCCGACAACAAAATATTAATTTCTGGTCGAGATAGCGTATCTTTACCCGGTGGCTTTGCCAACAATGAGCCTTTCTTGTTACGCTACAACTCCAACGGTGTTCCGGATAGCAGCTTTGGCAATGGTGGTAGTCTGCGCATTGATAGTAGTGCAGGCATTTTGGCGATTCAAGCTAACAACGATATTTTAAGCATTGGAGCAACAATTACTGGTCAGGCTAAGTTATCACGGTATTTTAGTGCTGGGGAACTGCCGATTGATCGTCTAGCTACCGGCAGCGAAAGCAACGATCATTTGGCTGGTGGTCGTGGGAATGACTTATTCAGAGCTGGTGGGGGTAATGATACAGTCTGGGGCGCTGGTGGTGATGACACGATCGACGGGGAGAATGGTAACGACACTATTTTGGGTGAAGCTGGAGCCGATCGACTTTATGGTGCCAACGGTGCTGATCTGTTACTAGGTGGTCAAGGTCGAGATTACTTGCATGGTGGCTATGGTGAAGATACCTTACTGGGCGGAGAAGATGGCGATTTATTGATTGGTGATGCTGGCAATGATTCGTTAGTAGGCGATGATCCTCTGTTGGCTGGCCACGATACTTTGTATGGCGGTGATGGTGCCGATAACCTTCAGGGCGTTGGAGGCAATGACATTTTAGATGGAGAAAACGGTAACGACTCCCTGATGGGCGATTTGGGTGATGATTCTCTCTATGGTGCCAATGATGACGATCGACTAGATGGCGGAGAGGGTAACGATAGCATTAATGGCGGCTATGGCAATGATTGGTTGGTGGGAGCCGCCGGTGATGATACCTTATTTGGTGATGATGGTCTTGATACCTTAATTGGTGGTTTTGGTAGAGACCTTTTTGTGGCTTACGCTCCTACCAGTGCTGTGACGGCTCAAGCCGATAAGATCGCCGATTTTGAAGTAGGAGTCGATAAAATCAGCCTGAGCAAAGCTGCATTTGGTGCTTTGCAGAGTCTCCAAGGTACTGGTTTTAGTGTGACTACTGATTTTGCGGTTGTGACCGGCATCGAAGCAGTAGGACAAAGTAGTGCAGTGGTTGTTTATAACACGGCTGATAATAGTTTGACTTATAAACCATTTGGTACCACCGCAATTTTTGCAAAACTAGATGGAGTGGTGACTGTGAGTGCCAACGACTTCCAAATTACCGATTAGGGTTTGGTTGTGCTGCATTCCAAAAATTGCGCCAATTCTCCTAACAGAGTGCTAAAATTTCTGCAATCTCTTACCACCACTGCATCGGTAAGGGAAACGCCTTTATTAACAGCATTTCTACCATGGACAAACCGCTTGGCACCGTCATTCAAGGCTCTCTCACCGGAGGATTAGATGTCAAACTTTACCCCGGCATT
>JAYUSV010000553.1:0-9512 GCA_043755495.1 Synechococcales cyanobacterium | reverse complement strand
AATAGATTGAATGAAAACAATGCCTCAAGGCGGCTTAAGCCGCTACAGGCTTGACCCCATGTCTAGAAGCCAGGGGATTGCGCCCCGCTTTTCGTTCAGGTGCTTGAGTTTGCACAGATCAATGAAAACTGGTGATTATTTAGTTACTTACAGCATAGCCAGTGCCACCGATTTTAACTTTGTTCCTCGGGCTAAACTGCTGACGTTTGACGAGTAATTAAAACAATTCCGACAATAATCAGCAGCACTCCTAGGTATTGCCCAAGGTTTAGGGACTCTTTGTATAACATCACCCCAAAGAGTACCCCCAGAAAAATTATGAGCACATACACTAGGGGAATTGCCAAGCTCAGATCACCACCGTTGCTGAAAATGTTCACGAAGAATACTGAGGCCATGGCCAGGAAGATTCCTGCGCCAAAAATTAACCCGCTTTCGATCGACAGCCAGGAGAATTTTCGCCAGGTGCTGGCTTGAGTCAAGATGCTATAAAGAAAAAGACTACTGAAAGCAGAAAAGTTCAGAATGGTAGCGGCCAAAACGCTATCTACTTTGCTAGAAACCTGTTTGAGCACTAGGTCGTGGACAAAGTAGGCCAGAGCAGAAAGAATGGAAAAGATTATCCAGGGCTGGAGCATGAAATTTATTTAGTCGGGAATTGGATGAGAGTACCAGCAATTTTACTGCGTTGCCAGAGCCACGCGGAAAAGAATTGGGGTATCGAGGTAGTCTGGAGTCCAACCGTTGGTGTTGATAAAGTAGCGCAGAGCAACAAATCGCCGATGGGGAGTAAGGTAAAACCAGTGCTCGCTGCCAGCGGGGATATTGATTTGTTCGGTGGCTTGGACTGTTAACTCTACCTGAGATTTATCGGGGCGAACGAAGCCGAAAATGCCTTCACCGGCAACGACGTAGCGCACTTCGTCGTCGGCATGGGTATGAGATCGATCGAACCTAGCCAGCATTTCATCTATTCCCGGTAGGGTGGGGTGAATATCGATGATATCCCGAGATTGGTAGCCGTTGGGTTTTAGCTGCTCAAAATAGTGATCGAGATGGCTGAGGACAATGGTTTTATCGTCTTCGCTGAGTTGTGGCTGCTTGAGAATACTGAGGAGTTGAGGGTCGTTGCCTAATGGCCACTGTTGGAGCTGAATGTTTAAGGGTGCTAGCTCTCGATCGATATCTGCTCGATCGTGGTAAACGGTGCCATCAGTGAGTCGTAAAATTGCCATGTGCTGTATCCCAAAACCATACCTATGCTAGCACTAGCAATAATCTAATATCTACACCCTACAGATACTTACGAGCGGCATAATATTGTTGCCAATGTTCGCCAGGTTTATCTTTGACCACCCGATCGAAGTAATGAGCAAGCTTTTTCACGTCATCTGGAGAATCTTTGATAGCGCTGCCCAACAAACTTTGGACTAAGTGCTGTGCCGCCACCTGACCATCATTGTAATAAAAACCATGAATCCCCGCTGCATAGCCTACCGATACCGCCTCTGCCGTACTCATCACCGTAGTTAACGGCTCCAGCGCCTTACCATCCGTAGTCTTACCAGTCCGCAACTCATGAAACGTTGTTACCAACAGCTCCGTTAACTCTGGCTGGAGGGAGATGGGGATATTTGATTGCGCCAACAGCGCATCGGTTTGACGCTGTACCAACTCTAGCTCTCGGGATAAATTATCGATCGGCGGAATAGTTTCAAAATTAAAGCGCCGCTTCAAGGCCGCACTCATTTCATTCACCCCTCGATCGCGGCTATTGGCAGTAGCAATTATATTAAAACCCATTTGGGCATAGAGGTTGCGACCTTCATCGGGCAATTCAGGAATTGCCATCACTCGATCGCTCAAAATTGATAGCATCGTGTCCTGAATTTCTAGTGGGCAGCGAGTGATTTCCTCGAACCGCACAATTTTGCCCGCCTGCATTCCCCGATGTAGTGGTGCTGGGACTAATGATCGATCGCTGGCTCCCTCAGCCAACAGCAAAGCATAGTTCCAAGAATATTTCATGGTATCTTCAGTAGTGCCTGCGCTGCCTTGGATTGTGAGAGTAGAGTCACCACAAATCCCTGCTGCTAATAATTCACTCAGGTAACTTTTAGCAGTACCCGGTTCGCCAATGAGCATCAGACCCCGGTTAGTGGCCAAAGAAACAATGCAGCGCTCGATCGAGTTGCGGCTGCCCACAAACTTGGGTTCAATGCCCAATGCAGTGTTGCCGAGGATAAAGTCTACGATCGATCGGGGGGTGAGTACCCAATTAGCAGGACGAGGATCTTTGCCATCGCGTTCTTGCAGCTTTTGTAGTTCTACACCGTGTAAAACTTCTGCTGGGGGGCGTTGGATTGTGGGAGTAGTTGCTTTTTTGGTAGAACGAGCCATTGAGATCACTCAATGCCTTTTTCTCTGACCCCGCGCATGATGCGGGATAACTCACTTTTTTCATCCACTGTGATGCGGCTGGGGGAGCCACTGATCAGACCTTCATAGTTACGGAAAGAATCTTTGATTTCGGCACCGTCTTTGCTAATGGTGTACTCACGAATGCCTTTATCATGCCAAGAGCCACGCATTTTGAATACGTTGATGGCGCGAGACATTTCGCCGCGAATTTCGACGTATTGCAACATCAAAATAGTGTCGGTAATAGTGGAGATATGAGAATCAGTGATGGAATTAGAACCCATAAACTGGTCGGAGGTGTTGGTGAAGAAGCCCGTGATTTCTTCTTGCTTGGCGTAACCAGTGACCCCAATTACGAACTGACGGAAAGCATTGTTGCTTACGCCCCGCGCTAGGGCTGAGAGAGAGTCGATCGCAATTCTAGCGGGTTTGAACTCTTCGATCTCTGATTTGATGGTTTGCAAATGATCTTCTAGACCAGCGGACTCAGGGTAAGTACAAAGAATTTTGAGTAAGCCCTTGCGCTCCATTTCCTCAAAGTCGGTGCCCCAAGAATAGGCGTTGCGGGAGAGCTGTGCCCGGGATTCTTCATAGGCAAACAGTATGGCTTTCTCGCCAGAGTTGCAGGCTTCTTGAATAAACTTGCTGACCAACAAGGTTTTGCCTGTACCAGTCGCACCAGTGGCCAAAATAATCGAATCCTTGAAAAAACCGCCGCCGCACATCTCGTCCAGGGTTTTGACTCCCGAAGACACCCGCACATTGGAAGATCTTTGGGCGAGGCGCATGGCTCCCAACGGAAAAATATTGATGCCTTTGTTAGTAATAGTGAAAGGATATTCCCCTTTCATATGAGTGGTACCGCGTAGCTTGAGGATTTCGATCGTTCTTCTGCGGCGCTCTCCTTCCAAGACATTACGAGCAATAATTACGTTATCAGAAACAAATTCTTCCACGCCATAGCGGGCTACTGCACCATATTCATCTAGGCGTTCAGTGGTCATGAGGGTGGTTACGCCCATTTGTTTGAGTCGTGCCACCAAGCGAAATAATTCTCGGCGAACTACCGAAGCTGCATCGTATTGCTGAAAAACTGCGGTAACTGAGTCTACCGAAACTCGTTTAGCCTTGTGCTTGACAATCGCATACTGAATACGTTCGATTAGTGCTGATAGGTCAAAGCTACCAATAACTTCTTGCCCCTCGGGATCGGGTGAGGCATCGAGGATGAACAGCTTTCCTTCATTTACTAGCTTCTGTAAATCCCAGCCGAAACTGTGAGCATTTTTGATAATGTCGGCTGGTGACTCTTCGAAGGTTACAAATACGCCGGTTTCACCAAAATGAGTGATGCCATTGTACAAAAATTGTACTGACAGCATTGTTTTGCCAGTACCAGAAGTGCCGCTGACAATTGTGGTGCGGCCGACTGGCAAGCCGCCATGAGTAACATCATCAAATCCTTCGACCATGGTACGGATTTTTTTGACCCCCAGAAAGTTCTGCGAAGTATTTTTTTCTTCAGGGGTTATTGGCGAATTGGATGTGGTCATTGGGAAAAAATTTGAGATAATTTACTGAATCATTACCGTTAAAACGGTGGCCAAAGTTATTAGAAATCAATATCTGATAGCTCTTGACAGAGCAAATCTAAACCGACTAGCACTTTTTCTCGATCGGACAGGTCGCCAATTATTTTACGTACTGGCAGCGGCAAGACTTTAGAAAGCGTCGGCGTTGCCAATATGTTGTCTTCTTCGGCAAGCTGAGGATTTTTCAATACATCAATCACTTTGAGAGCATAAACCCCTTTAAACTCTTCTTCTAAAATATTTTTTAGGGTGCGCAGAGCTTGCACCGAATTAGGGGTGTTACCGGCTACATACAACTTTAATATATAAGTTTTGGCTGGAGGACTCATAGGTTATTAGCTTACTATATTTTTCTATTCACACTCAAGTGACATTAATTGCAGGATAGTCTTGGGTGAAAGCAGAGTTGGAAGTTAACAGAACCCTGAAGAATTATTGTTCTTTCATCACTTTACCTGAGGTAGGTTCGGCGACGAGGAACAAGGGCTTAGAAAATTATTACAGGAGTAATTAACCTTTGCGTAACAATCCTACCAGTCAATCCACTGATTGTTTATTAAGAGATTATGAGTATTAGTGGCCTCGGGGCTAAGTTCTTTCTCTGGGGACAGATCGGCGGTACATTTCGCAGAGATGAGCAATTACGTCAATTAGCGTCAGGCGATAGTCTAAAAGAATATCTTCACTCCAGCCCTCGATTTTAAGCTGTTTAGAAAACTCCTCCATCAGCTCCATATGCATTTCTACTACCTCAGAAACCGACATGTCAGCAAAAAACAATAAAGTCACAAACTCGTCTAACAGTCCATTGAGCTTCCCTTCAGGCAAAAAATAGGCCAAGATAATTTCTCGATACTGAGTTTTAAGCTGTTCAGAAATGGCAGTGCGTTCGGCCAGAGACAGGTTTCGGAAAAAGTTTTCGGAGTTACGGTTGTAATAGACTGCTAAATAGCCCAAACGCTCTTTGAGTTTTTCGGTCAGTCGTCGCTGTTGCTGAAGCAAGAAGGCAATCGCTTTGAGATCGGGCAATGGACAGCTCAACTGTTCGGGAGCTGGGGCAAGCACCAAAAACTCGGCAACGGCTAGCTCGATCGACTTATCAATACCTACAATTTTTTCGGGCGAGATCGTAATTTCGGAGGAGTGATAGAGAGTAGGTGATGGAGCATCGCTGGTGGTCAAAAAAACTGCTGGCAGCATGGTGCCTCGATCGCGCAGCTTACTAATGGTACGCAATATTTGATCGTCTACTTCCAGTACCAAACAATCAATTTCTTGCTGACGACTGTCAACTAACTGTAGTAACTCTTCGCTATATACAATTTCTTTTAGAACGTAGCGACCATCACCCAGGGCTGCACGGAGCTGAGGCAAAAGCTGAGGTGAGTTGACTAAAATGGCAATGGTAAGCAGGGCAGACAAATCGATATACTCTACTGTCAAAGTGAATAGCTGCGGCGGTTTAGCACCTCTAGCATACTTTAGATAATATCACAAAAATTTACAGAACTTTATAAGGATTCACTGATTACTAGGTATAGGGCTAGTTAACTTAGCACCCTGATGTAGAATGACTCGATTGCCGTCAGGATCATAAATATACAATTCTCGACCATGGCTAGCTGTGAGCACTGTAGTAGTTTGGGGGTAACCAGCATCGGACAAATGAGCCAAGGCTATTTCTAAATTATCTACCGACAAACAAAGGCTAATGGCACCGCCACCCTGTTGTTGTCCAAATTCTGCGATGTTGCTGGCTTTGGGTTTGAAGATCCCCAGATCTAATCCAGCGACTTTGAATCCGCCATAAACGTTGGGCTGATAGGGCTGTGGTGCTTGTTGCAGCAAGACTGAGTAAAAGTTTAGGAGTCGATCGAAATCTACAGCAGCAATAGTAACCAGGGCGGCAGAATAATTAAACATAGTAGTAATAGCCAAAATTTGCTGAACCAGCGAGAAAAATTCACTCACGCAAGGTCTATAATGGCTAAACTTGGGCATAGTTAGCAAATAGCACTCAAGGAGACCAGCGCCGTGGGAGGGCATCGATCAGTTATGGAATTGGCACACCGCACCAGAGAGGTCAAGCCTTCTGTCACCCTCGCCATTTCTGCGCAGGCCAAAGCAATGCAAGCCGATGGAATTGATGTTTGCAGTTTTAGCGCTGGAGAACCGGATTTTGATACCCCAGAACACATTAAGGCTGCGGCTGCTGCCGCTTTGGCTATGGGGAAAACCAAATATGGCGCTGCGGCGGGTGAACCAGCCTTGAGAGAGGCGATCGCCCAGCAAATGCAGCGCGAAGAGCAGTTAAATTACCAAGCCGCCAACATTTTGGTGACTAACGGCGGTAAGCATTCTTTGTTTAACCTCATGATGGTGCTGTTGAATCCTGGTGATGAGGTAATTATTCCGGCACCTTTTTGGTTGAGCTACCCGGAGATGGTCAGGTTGGCTGAAGGGATACCGGTGATTGTACACACCGATGCCAGTAACGATTACAAGATTTCGCCGGAAGCTTTAGCGGCCAGTATTACCAGTAAAACCAAGTTGGTGATTTTGAATTCGCCTTCTAATCCTACGGGGGTAGTCTATACTCGCGCTGAGCTAGAGGCTTTGGCAACGGTAGTTGTGAAGCATGATATTTTGGTAGTGTCAGATGAAATCTACGCCAAAATTATTTATGACGGAATAGAGCATGTCAGTATTGGCTCTTTAGGTAAAGAGATTTTCGATCGAACCATCATTAGCAGTGGTTTTGCCAAGGCTTATTCCATGACCGGGTGGCGAGTGGGCTACTTAGCGGGGCCACTGGAGTTAATTCGGGCAGCTAGTATGATCCAAGGCCATAGTACTTCTAACGTTTGCACTTTTGCTCAGTATGGAGCTTTGGCGGCTTTGGAGGGTTCGCAAGACTGTGTAGCAGATATGTTGCAGGCTTTTGGTCGTCGTCGGGAAGTGATTTTGCAGATGTTGAAAGCGATTCCGGGTCTAGATTGCGCCAAGCCGGATGGGGCTTTTTATGTGTTTGTGAATATTAGTCGATCGGGTTTGGGGTCTTTGGAATTTTGCCAGCGGTTGCTGGAGTCACAGCAGGTGGCGGCGATTCCCGGTCTACCATTTGGGGCTGATGACCATATTCGACTTTCTTATGCTACAGATTTGGAGACGATCGAGAAGGGAATGGAGCGTATTGGCAAGTTTGTTCATGAACTAATCTAGTTTGGGTGGTTTTTAATAAAAAAATTCCTCTAATGAGGGGAATTTTTTTGTTTAAAACCGCTTACTTGAGAGCTTTTTTGATATCTGGTGCCGAAAAAGCGACCGATGCCGGTAAAGCTCGGTGAGCAATAGTGGGGACAGATTCTCGTAGGCGGGCTGTCAACTGGATGGTGGTGGAATCGTAGATCTGGGTCAAGATCTTGGGATAGCAGCCTACACCGATAATTGGTACTAAGAGACAAGCAATGATAAAGACTTCACGAGGTTCAGCGTCAATAAGAGCTTCGTGAGCAACTAACTCTTTGTTTTCTTTGCCGAAGAAAATTTCGCGCAGCATCGAGAGCAAGTAGATCGGAGTCAGAATGATCCCGACGGCCATTAGTAAAATCATCACTAACTTGAACTGGTCGTTGTAAGCATCGCTAGTGGCAAAACCCACGAAGATCATCAACTCAGCGACAAAACCGCTCATCCCAGGTAAGGCCAAAGAGGCCATCGAACAAGTGGTAAACATAGCGAAGATCTTGGTCATCTTTTGACCCACGCCACCCATTTCGTCTAGCATCAAGGTGTGTGTTCGATCGTAAGTGGCTCCGACCAAAAAGAACAAACTGGCTCCAATTAAACCATGAGAGACCATTTGTAAAACTGCACCGCTCATTCCTAACTCAGTAAAAGAGGCGATCCCAATCAACACAAAACCCATGTGAGAGATCGACGAATAAGCAATCTTGCGTTTCAGATTCCTTTGAGCAAAAGAAGTTAAGGCAGCGTAGACAATATTTACCACCCCCAGCACCACTAAGGCTGGAGCAAACACCGCATGAGCAGCAGGCAACATTTCGGCATTCATCCGAATGAGGGCGTAGCCACCCATTTTGAGCAAGATTCCGGCTAGCAGCATATGCACTGGTGCAGTGGCTTCGCCATGGGCATCGGGCAACCAAGTATGGAAAGGAATAATTGGCAGCTTCACGCCATAGGCAATTAGCAAGCCCCCATACATGAAGAGCTGGAAGTTTAAGGCATAGTCTTTGTGTGCTAATGCCCGCATGTCGAAAGTGGTAGCACCCCCATAAAAACCCATTGCTAGGGCAGCGATCAAGATAAACAGCGATCCGCCAGCAGTGTACAAAATAAATTTAGTGGAAGCATACAGACGCTTTTTACCACCCCAAATTGACAGAAATAAATAGACCGGCAACAGTTCTAATTCCCAAACCAGGAAGAATAGCAACATATCCTGCACAGCAAATACTGCGACCTGCCCGCCATACATCACTAACATCAAGAAATAAAACAATTTGGGTTTATAAGTTACTGGCCAAGCTGCCAGGGTAGCTAAGGTGGTAATAAAGCCGGTCAGCAGTACCAAGGGCATCGAAAGACCATCCACAGCCACCGACCACTTCAGATTAATCTGGGGCACCCAGGTGTAGCTTTCCACCATCTGCATTCCTGGGTTCTGCATATCGTAATGATTGATGAAGGCATAGACAATGATGGCAAAATCGATAAGCCCGACAATTAATGAGTACCAGCGAACGGTGCGGCCTTTTTCGTCGGGCAAAAATGGAATTGCCAATGCGGCGACGATCGGGAACATGATAATGGTCGTCAACCAAGGGAAATCAGTCATAAAAAATTCTTGCCTGCGATCTGATTTACGTATAAGACAGCTTTATTTGCGGTCAGTAGCGGTGTCGCATCAAGGTAACTTGGTAGCGTGCAACCTGGAATTTCACCAATGGGATTTAGTCTAACTCAGCCGTTCTGGATATTCTTTGCCCGGTTGATATTTCGTTATCTTTAATAGGCGGCTCATTCTGGCTGGTAGCTGGGGATCGCCGATCTGGTATTCGATTGCCACTTTTAAATTTTTTTAAAGCCTCACTGCAAAATCAGGTAATGTTTTGTAAAGATCTCTTACAAAATGAGAGGCTCTCGAAGTATATTACCTGTGGCTCGGACAATAGATCCCAGCTCGATTCTGTCAAAGTTTTATCGCCTTATAAGCATAAGTACTTACTTCAGAATTGTGAAAATTAATTAAGTCCGAAAATTATCTTATGACCTCCAGCTCCACCGCCCCTGCTATGTCAGTAAACCCTGACACCCTTCCACCTGCCGATGCTAAAACTCGTGTAAGCGCGTTCATGCAACAGATCCAAAATGTGATTTGTAAGGAATTGGAAGATGCAGATGGCGGAGGTGAGTTTCGGGAGGATTCCTGGACTCGTCCAGAGGGCGGCGGTGGCCGTTCTCGGGTGATCAGGA
>JAYUSV010000552.1:0-3148 GCA_043755495.1 Synechococcales cyanobacterium | reverse complement strand
TTGCCGGTATCTGGGGCACTTTGGCCGTGGGCTTATTCAGTCAGGGTAAGCTGTTTGGAGCTGTTACTGCCCCCAAAAATGGACTTTTTTGGGGTGGTGGTTTTGAACAAATTGGCATTCAGGCCATCGGCCTAGTGTCAATTGTTATTACCGCACTATTGGCATCTTATGGTTTTTGGTATATTTTGAAATCCACATTAGGTTTGAGGGTGTCACGTAAATCGGAGTCGGTGGGTCTAGATACCAACGAACACAGTATGGAAGCCTATCCCGATTTTTTTAAAAAAGAATTATAAAACTTTTAGTAAGTTGCCATGAACTCAGCTACTTTAACTAACGACCACGATGACCTCGGCCAACTTTTAGCCGAAGCGGGCGATCCGGCCACCACTGAGCAACGGTTGCGAGACCTATTGTCTTTAAATCATCTAGAGGTAACTGTGGCGGTGGCCAAAAACACCGTGTTAGCTCCAGAAGAGTTGGCGGAACTAAGCCAGCATCCAGATTTGCAGGTACGTATAGCGGTAGCTGGTAATCCCAACAGCCATGGCACAATTTTAGAACAATTGGCTGAAGATTCTACCGAAGAAGTGCGAGCTAGAGTGGCAGCCAGTGAAAATGCGACTCCTTCTACTCTGTTGCGTTTAGCCGAAGACCCGGCAGAACAGGTGCGCCAAAAAGTTACCGAAAATGAACAGTGTTCGATCGAAGTTTTAAAGTGCCTTGCTCAAGATGAAGACCCAGGGATTTTAGTGGGCTTAGCCAAGCACCCGCAAGCTACTAGTGATTTGTTGGCTGGCCTATCTGAAAGCAAGTCGCTGTTGGTTAAAACCGCTGTAGCTAAAAATGTGCGGACTCCTGTGGCCGGACTCTTACTAATAGCCAAAGAGATCGATCGAGGCACAGCGATCGAAACTTTTGAGTTGCGCTATGCTCTAGCCAATAACCCCAACTCGCCAAATTTGATTCTATTAAAATGTTTGAATCGCAATGATGCTAGCGAACAACAGGCAAAAATGGCAGTGCAGCTCAGTTGTCACTTAAACAGTCCTGATGAGTTATTAGATGGGTTGGCTGGCTATAACTCCTTGGCCATTCAAGAAAATATTGTTAATCATCCAGCTCTACATCATGCCACGTTAGTGAAGTTGGCTAGCAGCAATTTTTGGTCGATTCAACAGCAGTCTTTGCAGCGAATCAACTCCGCTCCGGCCACGATCGATCGGCAGACTTACATTGGTGAAGCAGAGGAAAGTGTTGATGCTGAGATTCGCTCTCGCTTGGTTGCAGAGCCATTGTTTAGCGAAACTTTAGAGATTGACTTGATGTCTTCGATCGGCGAACTTTATCAGCCACCATCTTCTGCGATTATGACGGTCAATACCGGTTTAGAAGGCCGCACGGGTTTGAGTGAACTGTATGAACGCACGGGGGCGCAGTTGAGTGCCATTCATCCTTTGGCGGTTTTGTTGACCTTGTTGGCTTTGCTTTGTGTGGCGCTGGGCTTAAATACTTGGATTAATTCTAATGCCCGGCCAGGATCTTCTGGCAATGCCTTAGCGCCGAATGGACTACCGCCTGCATTGCCTGCTGCTAACCCCAGCAAACCTACACCCAAGAATGAAGTTGGCGTTTATCGTAGAGCTATCAACTTTGCAAATAGTGCAACTTTAGCTAGTCAAAGCGCCGCTACCAAGGAAGATTGGGCGAAAATAGTAGCGCAGTGGAATCAATCGATCGCCCTGCTTAAAACTATCCCGGCCAGTGATCCGCTGTCTGCTAAGGCTCAAGAAAAGCTGGGTGAATACCAAATAATCTTAGATGTGGCTAAGTATAAAGCTAGGTAATTTTCAGTCACTATCGCACTACGTGCAGAATTGCGGGGATGCTTTGGATCGCTGGCAGTTGCTCGATCGACTTCAACGCCTGTTGGAAGTTAGACTCGGTAACTTCACCCGTAATCACCACAATCTCGGCACCGTTTTTGCTCACTGATGTTTGGACAATCGATTCGATGCTCACATGATGGTTGCCAAAGGCTGTGCCGATGTAGCCGATCGTGCCTGGTAAATCTTTGGTTTGGAAGCGTACATAAAAGCGTCCCACCAAGTCTTCTAACAAAGACATGGTGGCATATTGCTGATGGGGACAATTCATCAGTGGATTCATAGCATCCCCGTCACTACGACCCAACATGGCACCAACTACCACCACAATATCAGAAACTACCGAAGAAGCCGTGGCTCCGGCACCAGCACCAGGGCCAAACAGCATTACCTGTCCCAATGGATCACCTTCAATCAAAATAGCGTTAAAAACTCCGTTGACGCTGGCTAACGGGTGAGATTTTAGTAATAGAGTTGGATGGACTCTTACTGCTACTGAAGCATCGGCGCTGCGCTCAGCAATCGCCAGCAGCTTAATTACATAACCCAATTTAGTAGCATAAGCAATATCGGTAGCTCCCACCTTGCGAATACCCACACAGTGGACTTCTTCGCGCTTAATGCGATCGCCAAAGGCCAAGGAAGCCAAAATTGCAATTTTATCCCCCGCATCTAAGCCATCTACATCTGCGGTGGGGTCAGTCTCGGCATAGCCCAGAGCTTGAGCATCAGCCAAAATATCGGCAAACTCCCCGCCTTCTTCGGTCATGCGGGTGAGAATGTAATTGGTAGTGCCGTTAACAATTCCTGTAACTCGATGAATACGATTAACGCTTAAAGACTGCTTGAGGGGTTGAATTACCGGAATACCCCCGCCTACAGCGGCTTCTAACATTACGTAGACCCCGGCCTGGTTGGCAGCGGTATAGATTTCATCACCAAAGCGCGAAATTAGGGCTTTATTGGCAGTGACAATGTGTTTGCCGTAAGAAATTGCTTGCAAAATTAAGCTGCGCGCCGGTTCAATGCCGCCCATTACTTCCACAATAATATCGATGGTGGGGTCAGAGACGATCGATTCTAGGTCGTTAGTTAAGATCCCCGGTGCTAGTTGAATGTCGCGGGGTTTATCGATCGACTGCACACCAACTTTAGCGATTTCTACTTTGCCCAGCAGATGATGGCGACCGATCGGATCTAGCAAAATTTGGGCGGTGCCGGTGCCCACAGTCCCAAATCCTAAAATGCCGATTTTCACCATA
>JAYUSV010000551.1:0-9565 GCA_043755495.1 Synechococcales cyanobacterium | reverse complement strand
TATTGCGAATATGATTTGAAGAATATTTAATAATATTGCTCCAAAAGCATACCTAGAGACGATCGGGCTGAAACTTTTTAGACCTGAATACTTACCTAATGCCTAATGGCAAGGTGTATCAGACCGGGGATTATTCCACGACAGTCATGGATGTGCTGCTGGGACAACTGCGCTATGTTTTCAGGGAATGCAATCAGATTATGATAGATCGAGAGAATCTTCACCCTGGCTCAAGGTGAAATTCTCTCAATCTTGCCAAAGCCCATGCCTTTTTAAGTTACATCTGGGGATAAATTAAGATTTTGTAGGTTTCTGGGGTGGGTTTGATTGCTTGGGAGACAGCTTTATCGAGGTCTTTGAGGTGATATCGATCGCTGATTAAAGCAGTCACATCAATGCGCTGATTAAACACAATATCTTGTGCCAGGTTTTGTACCCGATATGAGGAACTATAGCTACCCATCAGGTCAATTTCTCGCTGATATAAAACATTGGGGTTTAGCGGAATATTTACTTCATCGGGAAACTCTGCGAAGAACAAAATCTTGCCGCCTTTGCGAGTACAGTCCAAAGCCTGGAAAAAAGCCTTATCACTGGGGACAGCCAAGATGCTGATATCTACGCCCATATCGCCAGTCAAAGCCTGAATTTTTGTTTTCAAATCAGGATCAGTGGCCAAGAAAGCCGCTTCGGCACCGACAGCCAAGGCTTTTTCCACTCGGCTGGGAATTAAATCAGTGGTGATCGCGCGACCGCCTAGGTATTTAACCAGCATGACAAACATTAAGCCGATCGGACCCGCCCCAGTAATCAACACCGTATTCCCAGCTTGGATATTGGCTTTTTTGACCGCCTTTAAGCAGCAGTTAGTTGGCTCCACAAAGCTGGCTTGCTCGAAGGTAATATGGTCAGGAATCTTAATTAGCCCACCATTTTCTACAATATGCCCCGGCACCTTTACATAGTCGGCAAAACCACCGCCGCTAGGGGTAAAGCCCGCCGTGGTAGTGACTTTTTTGTATACGTCGCACATCGAAAAATTTTCGTTGAGGCAATAGCTGCAATGCATACAGGGAATATGGTGCATCACCACCACTCGCTGGCCTATTTGCCAATTTTTTACCGCGCTGCCCACTTGAGAAATTGTCCCAGCGGTTTCATGACCAAAAATCCGTGGTGGATCTAAGAGCGGGTAGCGAATTTTTTTGATATCCGATTGGCAGAGTCCTACTACTCCTACTGCCACCAATACTTCGTCAGCTCCCACCTCGGGCAGAGGAACTTCTTCGTAGCTGAGCTGGTTTACGCCGCGAAATACTTGTGCTTTCATAGTAATTTCAAATAAGTTTAATTGCTCAAATTGATTGTAATCGAAGGTGGCTTAAGGTATGAAAAATGCCAGTGGTGCCCCTTGGCGGTATGCTAGGTATGAGAAAAAGCATTCTGGCCATCATGAACCTTCCCTCTTCCCCCCTTCTGCTAGTACTAGTCGTTTCGGTTTCTGTCATTCTCTTCTATGTGCGACGGTCACTGCGCTACTTACAGTTCTTCCAGCAAGAAGAATACAACTCTGGCCGCTTTGTAAACTGGTGGTTCGAGAAACGCGCCTTCGATACCCGTGGCTCTTTGGTTGCTTTGGTGTTAGGAGGCATTGGGCTAGCGGTTGCTGGAAATGCTCTAGCAACTTTAGGAGTTTGTGTTTTAGGTGGACTGGTGTTAGTTGGTGCCTCCTGGACGGAAGAAGATCCGCGCAAGGTGGGTAAAATCAAACTAAACATGACCGATCGACTTACCGCCATCTATCAACTCTCGATCGGCCTTTATGCCGTGGTAGTGGTGGGAATTTTGTGGTCGATCGCGGCTTTGGGTTACGGTGCTGCACCAATTTTATGGTTGGCATCGGTCACTCTAATTCAAAGCGTACCCTTATGGCTGATGTTGGCCAATGCCATTTTGTGGCCAAACGAAAGCAAGAAACAGCAGGCTTTTTTGGCTGAGGCCAAAGAAATTTTGGCCGATTATGATCCCTATGTAATTGGGATTACTGGTAGCTATGGTAAAACTAGTACCAAGGCAATTTTGGGCAGCTTGCTAGAGGCGATCGAACCCACTTTTTGGACTCCCGGCAGCATTAATACCGAAATGGGGATTACTCGTCAGGTGCGGGAAAATCTCAAAAGACAGCAGCGCTTGGCGATTATTGAAATGGGCGCATACCAAATTGGCTCAGTTGCTAAGCTCTGTCGTCTCACTCCCCCCGATGCTGGTTTGGTGACAGCCGTAGGCGTGATGCACTTAGAGCGTTTTGGCGGTATCGAGAATATTTATAAAGCCAAGTGTGAGCTACCTCAGGCGATCGATCCCACTGGTCTATTGGTCTGTAACGGCGACAACTCTGGCTCCCGCAAGATGGCTGGCGAATATCCGAAAGCCACCACGATTCTTTATGGGTTAGAGCCAGAGCTAGGTCACTTAGATTGCTGGATGTCCGATATTGTGGCCACTATGGATGGCACCACTTTTAATTTACATTGGCATGATGAAGTCTATGCCGGTTTTACTAAGTTATTGGGGGTACCAATGCTTTCTAATTTGGTGGGGGCGTTTGCGATGTGCTGTGCTTTGGATAAAAATCCAGAGTATGTGATTGCGGCGATTCGCAGCATTGAACCAGCCAATAACCGCTTGAATCTGCGCAAGAACGGCGATGGCTTTATTTTGGATGACTCTTATAATTCTAATCCGATCGGTTTTGCGTCGGCTCTAGAAGTACTAGAAGGTCTACCCGGTGGTCGCAAGATTTTGATGACTCCCGGCATGGTGGAGCTAGGTGATTTGCAGGCCGCAGAGAATCGGCAAGTGGCGCTGAAGGCGGCGGAGGTCTGTGATCTGGTAATTGTGGTGGGTGACACTAACAAGCAAGATCTAATGACGGGCTTGAAGGAAGGCGGTTTATCTGAAGATAAAATTCTGACTTTCGATAATCGGGATAAAGCTCTGGCTCATTTGATGAGCAAGGAGTTCAAACAACCCGCCGATATGATTTTGATCGAAAACGATCTGCCTGATCTATACGAGGCTGAAGTGAAGTTCTAGATCAAAAAATCCTGGGCTTTTCACTGGTAATCAACTTGAGATTTTTGTAACGCCATATACAAATATTCTTACGTATCTCTGATAGCCTAGATAACTGAAGTTTTTAGGCCAAATGTTAACAAATGATCAAAGTTGTTTTAAGTTGTTTACTACCGTTGATTTTTCTGGGTACATTTTCAAATTTTCAATTTGCTGAAGCTCAGAGCAGTCCAGCAAACAAGCAGAATCAGCAGAAAATTGAGTCGGAATTGCTAAGTATTGCAGAAGCATCATTAAAAGCAGAACGTGATGTTCAGGTTGATGGTGATGGTGATGGCGCAAAGAGACGGAACCCTAGGGTCAGCAAAATTCGCGATGCTAAATTTCAGCAGCGACTTGCTAAAGCAAAAGAAAGAAAAGATTTTCTCAGGAGTAGAAAAATTGGTTTTACCAGACACCAAACCAAGCTAGACCTAAAATCAATCAAAATTGAAGGCACAGTTGCGACTCTTCGAGCTGTAGAAGATTCTACTCGTTTTTATGATTTGTCAATTATGGACGCTGGCTCTCCAGAAAAGACTCAGGAGCTGAAAGAATATCTATTTACGTTTAATTTAAAGGATAGTCAATGGGAATTAGTTTCCAGTGAGGTTGTTAATGAGCCTGGAACATCACAAGGTTCAGCAACAGAAAAAATACCATCATTGACAATTGACTCTACTGTAATACCCTCTGATCCAACCGCACCACCTACTAGTGATCCAAGTAAATTTAATCTTAAGGCGCTTACTTTGTCAGACAAAGGTTATGGCGAGTTCTCTAGTCCGTTAGAATCTCCTAGTCTTTTAGCCCAAGCCTCTCTGAATCGATCAGCAATTGTTCAATACATTTACTACTATGCGTTGACGCCCAATAAAAATTACCGTGACTATAGCGCGGACGGAGGAGACTGTACAAATTTTGTTTCACAAGCTTTACTAGCAGGAGGCTGGGGACGTTTAAATGGTGGTCATAGGGAAACAACAAGCTGGTGGTATAGTGGTGGGATATTACCACCTTACGCTAGTTGGACTTGGACAAGTGCCGACTATTTCTTTAAGTTTATTAACAGTCGCCCCCGAGCCAAAGCAATTGGTAGAATTGCTGATTTGGTTCCTGGTGATGTGATAAGCGTTGATTACAATCCATCGGTTGGTAACGGAATTGATCATACAATGCTAGTATCTAAAAAGACGGCAAGTGGAATCTTCCTGGCTTATCACACTAATAATACTTTGGATAAATCTTTTACTGAATTTTACAATGCCTCTCCTGGTGCTCAATACTACGCTTGGAGCTTGCTTCCTAGCCCTCAGTAAATCCGTATTCTAGTTCATCCATAAGCGGTTCCAGTTTGGTGCCCGAATCGGAATCGCTATAAATTTTGTTTTCATTTTTATCCTCTAGGTTACATTATGCAATCTAAACCTTATCTAAAAATGTTATTTGTTGGCACTATGTTATCAAGCTTCTCTTTGCTTAAGGCATGTACTTCTCCTGTAAGCAGTTCTGCTGAAGCTAATACGCCAGAACAAGTTGTTGGCGAATATTTTCTAGCCCTAGAGCGTAAAGACAGTAAGGCAATTTTGCAACTCACCCCACCTGAAGCTAAAGTTCAAGAGGCAGTCAGCAAAAGAATCTCTCAATATGGTGGATTCAAGATTCAGGATCGAAAGATCTCTTTTTCTGGCCCCAAGCCAGTATTTCTATATGTTAAGCTGCAAGGTGTTTACATGGATGCTACTAATACCCGCAAAGATTTCGTAGATAATCTCAACATTCAGTATGCAATGACATCTACTAATAAAGGGCGGTGGTATCTATTGCTGGATAAAGATTCCAGTGAAAATAAATGATTACTTTTCTTAGAGAATCGCACCCCGCAGTCTACAGTGGATTTAGAGACTGTGAAGCTTCTGGAACTCTCTTAACTAGCAGTGAATCAAGAATGTTAGGTGTTTCGTCAGTAGCCATACAACTGATCGATCGCCTACAATTTTAGATCAATTAGTTAATCCACAAAACGATGAAAGCATTGCAGTTTGTCGCTTCCATAGCGATCGCTTCAGTTTCGCTCCTGCCCTTCTCTGGCCTGCAAGCCACTGCCGCCGAAACCGCCAACGCCCAACCCACTATTCAAGTCACACCGCTAGCAGATCCCCAAATCGGTCTATTGTTCGATGCCAGAAATCGCCCCGATTCCGGAGACCCAGCCAACCTTGCTTACCTAGTCGAAAAAAAATATATCGGTCAATGCAGCGGTAGCTCCGAACCCGAAGCAGTCGCCAAGTTTTACTCCAAAACCCGTAAACCAGCCCCCGGTTTGCGGGTGATTGTGCGCAACATCACCTTTGGCTTTGCTGGCGATACCAGACCCAACACCGATCGAGAATATTACAGCGGCGATATTTCTGAAGGCTTTTTGATTAAATATGGCGACCACCACAGCGGCCGCTACCTAGCCGTACAACCGGGCAACAACGAATTTGACTACGTTATTAAGTCTGGCCAAAACATTTTAGAAAACGGCAAATTTTCGGTGAAGTTCGATCGCAAAATTACCACCGAATATCGTCAGAGCACCCCGGTTGTAGAATCTTACTGTGCCTACTACCACCGAGGACGCTGCATTTATCAAAACCGCACAGTGTTTAATTGTTACTAGCTAGAAGCACTAGTATAAAACCGTAATGCAAACCGCCACCAGCGATTAGCTAAAAACAGCAGCAGCATCGCCAAGCCGATCGAACTGCCCAAGCTCCACCAACTCACCCGCCCTAAGAACACTTCGGCGGGTACTGTAGTAATAAAACTTACTGGCACCACAAAAGTAAAAAAGAATCGATAGACTGGCGGATAAGCAGCCAGCGGATAGCGACCAGCCTCTAATAAACCGCGCAGTACCTCGGTGACGTTGTAGATTTTTACAAACCAAATACTAGTAGCTCCTAACATAAACCACAGGCTATACAAAATCAAAAACGCCGAAACTAGTGGCACAATACCCAACAAATAATTAATTGGTGCCGTGCCCATCTTCACACCCCCATAGACAATCAAGCCCAATCCTAACAGCACATCTGGCAAACCCCAAGGCGAAATCGATCGAGTAGAGAGCCAAAACTGACTACTAACGGGCTTCAGCAGCACAAAATCTAAAGTGCCTTTTTGAATATGGTCTACAATTTTGCTCAAGTTCGGACTTAAAAATGCCGCCGCCATCCCCTGGAAAAAAGTAAATACCCCCACCACTACTAACGCGGCCTCCCAAGACCAACCCGCGAACTGGTAGCCCTTACTATAAAACAAATACAGGCCAAACATACTACCGGCAAAGTTACCAATGCTGGTAATGGTTTCTAGGACAAAATTTAGTCGATACTCCATTTCAGCAGCGATCGCCGTTGTCCAAAAGCGTTGCACTAATAATATGTATTTTGTGAGCATGACATCCTCTAAACACTGCGGAGGGCGACGATCGGATCTAATTGAGCAGCTCGTTTGGCGGGCACCACCCCAAAAAACAGCCCGATCGCCCCCGAAACTGTTACGGCCATAATGACCGAAGCCGGAGCCACGGAAGCAGGCAGCGGCGAAAACACCGCCACCAACACCACTCCACCAATCCCGATCAAAGTGCCAATTACCCCACCCGCCGCCGACAAAATTACCGACTCAATAATAAACTGCATCAAAATATCTCCTTGAGTCGCCCCGATCGCCTTGCGCAGCCCAATCTCCTGAGTTCGCTCTGTCACCGACACCAGCATAATATTCATTACCCCAATGCCGCCTACTAGTAGCGAGATACCAGCGATCGCCCCCAACAACAACGTCAAACCACCAGTAATAGTCCCCACAATTTGCAGCGCATCTTTTTGGTTGCGCACTGTAAAATCATCATCATTCACTATTTTGTGCCGACGGCGCAATAAGTTGGTAATCTGAAACTCCGCCGCGCTCAAACTATCGGCATCTTTGGCTGCCACCGAAATAAAAGAAACCTCTTGACCAAAAGGTGAATTGCGACCCACAATCCGCCGACTAGCAGTAGATAGTGGCACATAGGCAATGTCATCCTGGTTACTACCAAAAGATGAACCCTTAGCTACCATGATCCCAATCACTTCAAAGCTAATATTCTTCACCCGAATCTTTTGGCCGATCGCCTCGCGACCTTCAAATAATTTTTCGGCCAAATCAGGGCCTAACACTACTACTAAATTGGCATTTTTGCCATCATCATCATTTAAAAACCGCCCCTTGGCAACTTCAAAACTGCGCACTGTCAAAAAACTCGGCGTAGTGCCCACAACCTGAGAAGTACTGTTTTTGCTTTCGTAAGTAATAGCCTGACTAGACTGCAACTGGGCAGCGACATCGGCCACGCTAGGCACCTGGCGTTTAATAGCCTGAGCATCGGCACTTACTAAAGTCCGGGGTAAACCCAAACGATTTTGCTGACTATTGGGACCACCAGCCAAAATAAACAGAGTATTTGGTCCCAAAGACTTAAACTGATCTTCTGCTAGCTTTTGGGTGCCTTGACCAATTCCCACCATGGCAATTACCGAGGCGTTGCCAATAATAATACCTAACATGGTCAGGCCACTGCGTAACTTGTTAGCAACCAACGTAGTGGTGGCCATTTTGAGGCTTTCGCCAAAATCCACACCCTTGCGAGATTGAGCTTTACCCATGGCTATTTCTCCTTGTCTTTGTTGAGTTTGAATCCTTTGGGAGTATCGATAAACACCCGATCGCCAGACTTAATGCCGCTCAAAATCTGGGTTTTATCTTTGACACTAAAGCCAACTTCTACTTCCTTAAACTCCGGCTGCTGATCTTTACTGGGTATTAGTACCCCATCTTTACCTTTATTTCGCACAATTGCTACCGTCGGCACCATTAATGAAGCCGGAGCACTCTTGCCCACAAAAGAGACATTTGCATTCATTCCCGATTTTAGTTTTTGCTCTCGATCGACATCAATGCTTACCCGCACCTCAAAAGAAGTGACATTTTGCTCCACTACCGCCTCGGGAGCCACAATTCGCACCGTCCCCTGAAACTTCGTATCAGGATAAGAGTCTGCCGTAATTTCTACTTTCTGACCCACATTGACCTTACCAATATCTACTTCTGGCACTTTGGCTTTAACTTCCAAATCTCTGGCGATCGCCACTACCGAAGTAGAAGTGGCCTGCCCTTCTTTAGAGGCAGTGGTGGTCGGAGTAACAAAAGCCCCCACGCTGGCATAGCGTTGGGTAATAATGCCATCGAAAGGCGCAATAATTACGGTTTCTTGCATCTGCACCTGCGCCGAAGTTAAACGAGCACGCGCCACGTCTACTGCTGCATTTAGCTGTGCAATTTCTTCAGGACGAGAACCATTTTTAGTTTGGTCGTAAGAAGATTGTGCCTGCCGCGCTTCAGCATCAGCTTTGCTGATATCTTCCACTCGGCTTCCCGCCTTTTTCTGCTGGAAGTTTTGTTCAGATTCAGCTACCGATGCTAAACGCTGGACGATTTCTTGGTCAGAATTGTTTTTGATCTGTTGCAGCTTTTGTTGGGATTCAATCACAGTAGCAGTAGTAGTTTGGTAATCAGCCATAATTTCATCAAGGCGATCTTGAGAGATAGCACCTTGATTAGCTAGTTTTTGAAAACGCCCAAGTTTTAGTTTAGCGAGGTTTTGACGGGCAACCGCTACCACAACTTGCGATTCGGCTTGCTGGATCTTTTGAGGGGCGGCTAATCTTGAATCTGCCAGTGTAGAATTTGCCTTGTCGAGTTGGGAGCGAGCTTGAGCAATTTCTTGGGGAAGATTGCCATTCTTCGCGCGGGCTGACGTGGCCTGAGCCGCGTCTCGCCGTGACTGCGCCTGAGAAATTTCTTCTGGCCGACTGCCATTTCTACCTTTAGCCAAGTTAGCCTGAGCTTGGCGCAGGTTAGCTTGAGCTTCGGCAATCTGTGCCCGTACATCGGCATTTTCCATTTGGGCAATCTGTTGACCTTGACGAACGATATCCCCTTGCTCCACAAAAATTGCCGCTACTCGTCCCGAATTTTTGGGACTAAGGTTCACGGTTTGACCGGGCAAAACCGAGCCATTAGCGGCAATTTTGAGGGTGACATCTTGGGCGATCGCTTCTACAGTCAGCTTTTGTAAATCTACATTACTACTCGGGCGAAAATTATTGAAGGCGTAGGCACCAATGCCTGCCATACCGATAGTGGCAGCACCAATCCCAAACACCAATGGCCACCGACGTTTTGAAGCTAAAACAGGCAGATTTTCCATGAGGTATGCAGAAACTGAAAATTTAGGAGGTCTATGTGTTTATGGACTTTTGACACTCTCAGGGCTGAAGCCGCTGAGATTCTTGAACAGCCCATATCCGGACTCTCAAAGGCGTAGTCAATGCGCCGCTACTGATTCCCTCAAGGC